>CAKTTT010000052.1 GCA_934615635.1 uncultured Eubacteriales bacterium
GTATTACTACTACTGTGAGGAAACGGAGGGCTATTGGAGCAGCAGCTCTCCCCAGTCCCCCAACGGGAACCGGTTGGAATACCGCGGCGGCAAATGGCAGAAATATGTCGACACCGGCATAATCTTCAGCAGTTGGGAATGGGTTGACGTTTCCGATACCGATACCGTCTATGCCCGCAACGACCGCCTGTGCCAGCTCAAGGATGCGGTGAATCAGTTCATCGATCAGGTGGCGGCGAAATCCCCGGAAAGCCGGATCGCGGTGGTGTATTTCAACAGCGACGCCAGCGATGAAACCAGCAAAACCTTCTATAAGCTGAACACCGCCGCCAACATCACGACGCTGAAGCAAGCGGTGAACGGCGAGCGGGCGGGCGGCAGCACCTATCTCGGCGACGGCCTCAAGGTGGTAAACGACGATTACTTCAAGAGCGCTCCCGGCGCTTCGGACAACAAGCGCATGGTGGTCACCTTCACCGACGGCGCGCTTGACGGCAGCAGTTACGCCACCCAGGCCAGTACGCTGAAAACCACCAAGAAAGCGGAAATCTACTGCGTGGGTCTTTATCTCACCGACAGCGCGACCACCACCCTGAAGAACTACGTCGCTTCCCCGGACAAAGAGGGAGACAAGGTATCCCATGTGATGAACACCGCGGACGCCGACAAGCTGGCCGGGCTGTTTGACCAGATCGTCTCGGTTATCGGCGGAACTGTGGAGGGCGTGACCGTCACCGACGTGCTGGATTCCCGGTTCGAGCTCACCGAAGGCGAAAAGGCCCGGCTGGAGGCGGAGGGTGCCATTGTCACCGTGGCGGACGGCGTGACCACCATCACCTGGCGGAAGCAGACGGTGAAGACCGGCGATGAGAAATGGACCAAGGTCATTCACGTAAAGGCCAAGGACAGCTATATCGGCGGCAACAACATCCCCACCAACGACGCGCCGCAATCCGGCGTTACCATCGACGGGCAGTTTGAGGAATTCCCCCATCAGCCCAGCGTCAACGTGAAGATCCGGCTTTCCCTGAACGATGTGGAAAAAACCGTTTTCCTGGGCGAATCCGCCCCGGCGCCCGCCGATGTGCAGCCGCAGATGCAGACCAGTTCGGACAGACGCATTTCCTATGCCTGGGACGTGGCGGATCCGGAAGCGGCTATCACGCCCGCCAGTGTGGACGACGTGGTGAGCAGGCTGACCGCGACGGTTCCCGGCGGCGGCCGCACTCAAGCGGCGGATGACAACACCGACGGCTATTACAATGAAAGCGTGGTCAGCGTTACCGGCACCTATACGGTGCATGTGATCGCCGGCAGCCTGACGATCGTCAAAAACCTGGTGAACGATACCCCCGCCGACACCGCGACCCCCTTCGTTTTCCGGGTGGACCGGTACGATGAACAGGGCGAGATCGTCGAGACCTTCTACCGCACGATTTACACCAACGACGGCGGGACCGGCAGCGTCACCGTCACGGGGCTGAAGAAGGGCCGGTATGTGGTGACCGAGCAGGCAGACTGGTCGTGGAAATACAAGCTGGTGAGCAGCTCCGGTACCGACGGTACGCTGGGCATGGAGGACGGGTATACCGACACCGCCATGACCGCCGCCTTCAACAATGAGAAGGATAAGGACAACTGGTACGGCTCCACCGATGGCGTGATCAATGTGTTTACAAAGTAGGAGGGACAGGATGAAAACGAAAAAGATTTTGGTTTTGCTCACATCCGCTCTCCTGGTGATCGGCCTCGTCGCCGGAGGCGCGACCATGGCGTATCTGTTCGACCAGAGCGGGCAGAAGCAAAACCAGTTCACGCATGGCACCCCTTCCGTGGATATTGAGGAAAACAGCAGCGGGACGCCGGAGTCTAGCAACGTGGTGTCCCACGGCGGCAATACGGCCGTCAAAGAGGTCAAAGTCACTAACACAGGGGATATTCCCCTCTATGTGCGGGTGATGCTGATCCCGGGCTGGAAGGAAACCGACGGCCAGGCCCCGGCCGGGAAGCTGGATTTCGGCGCCGAGCCGATGTGGAAAGACGACCGCACCCTGGTGATGGGCGATGTCGAGCTGCACCTGAACGCGTATTGGGCCGACTACTGGCTGTACGACAGCGAGAGCCGCTACTTCTACCACAAAGCCAGCGTCGCGCCGCAGGCTTCTACGGCGCTTCTGCTGGAAAAGGTGGTTCTCCCGGAGGGAACGGAAGAGGTTTGGGATGCCCTCCAGGTGGAGGTGCTCACCGACAGCATCCAGGCGGAAGGCAATGCGGTGAACGACGCCTGGAAGGGTGTGAAAAAAGGTCAGGACGGCTTGCTGATTTTGGCCTGATAACAAACGGAGGGGTCCTCCTTGATAAGAAAAGTCTGTAATGTTCTTTCCTCGGTATTGCTGGTGCTTATGCTGCTGATCGCCGGCGTCCTCCTGGTACCTTATCTGTTCGGCTACCGGCCGACGGCGGTGCTGACGGGAAGCATGGAGCCGGTGTACCACGTAGGCAGCGTGATCTTTGTCCAAGAGGTGGAGCCGGAGGAAATCAAGGTGGGGGACGTGATTACCTTTTCCACCGCCGGCATGAGCTATCCCACCACCCACCGGGTCGTTTCCATCGATACCGACAAGCAGGTTTTCGTCACCAAAGGCGAGGCC
This sequence comes from uncultured Eubacteriales bacterium, assembly GCA_934615635.1. Taxonomy (GTDB): domain Bacteria; phylum Bacillota; class Clostridia; order Oscillospirales; family Acutalibacteraceae; genus CAKTXU01. Next base: position 2,652 of record CAKTTT010000052.1, read on the forward strand.
AACGACGTGGAGGACGGAGAGATCGCTTTCAGCCGCCTGCTGGGCAGGCCCGCGAAAATCTCCATTCCGCTGATCGGCTATATTTCCCATTCCATCCAGACCAGCATGAAGGGTAAGCTCATCGCCGGCGGGGTGGTACTGGCCATCATTCTTCTGGTTTTTCTGCCCGATTTGTTTTCCAAAAAGACAGCGAAGGCAGCCGCTTCCCCTCAGGCGGAGGAGCCTGCCGCCGGGCAGGACGACGCCGATGAACATCGTCAAGGTTAAGTATCAAAATAGAAAACAGGAGGAAAATCACATGAAAAAGAAAGGTATTCTCGCCGTTGCCCTGTCTCTCTGCCTCGTGGCTGTGGTCGCCATTGGAGCCACCCTGGCGCTGTTGAGCGATACGACCGAGGAAAAGGTCAACCATTTCACCGTTTCCACCAAGGGCATTGAGATCGAGCTGCGCGAGTTGCACTGGGACAACGATCCCTTTACCGGCGAGGCCACCCTGCCTTCCGAGGCGCAGGCCACCCTGGGCACCGTGCTGGCGCAAAACATCGTCCCGCTGCGCAACATCCCCAAGGATCCCACTGTGAAGAATGTGTGCGATCATGACGCCTGGGTCGCCATCAAGCTGGAGTACAAGAAGAACGGCAACGCCGCTACTTATGCCGATATCGCCGATCAGGTGGATTTCGATGTGAACGCTCCTGTGATTGATCCTGAGACCGCCGGCTGGATCGCCAAGGACGACGCCCGTGGGGTTTACTACTACAACGCCACCCTGGCTGCCGGCGCTACCACCGCCCAGGCTCTGTTTGATCAGGTCAGCATTAAGGATGTGGAGTCCGTTTATCCCTTCGACATCATCGTCACCGCTTATGCCGTGCAGGCCGAGGGCGTGGACACCTTCGACGAGGCCAAGGCCGCGCTGGATGAGCTGATCGCCGGCTGATAAGCTGAAAACCGGATGCTACAAGGGAGTCCATAGGCGCTCTCCTGTCATTTAAAATTTGAGGAGGATCATTCTCATGAACAAAAAGGGTTTGCTGGCCGGCGCGCTGGTCGTCGTGTCCGTCGCCGCTATCTCCATCGGCTCCACCTTTGCCCTGCTGAAGGATACCACCGAAGCGAAGGTCAATGTGTTCACCGCCGCCGCCGGCCTGGAAGGCCAGTTGAAGGAGGACGCTTTTGACGGCTGCGACTACGGCGTGGCTCGCCCGGATACCTTCACGGATGAAAGCCTGGGCATCGTCAAGGCCCAGAAGGTTGTTCCCGGCCGCGCGATCCCCAAGGATCCCCAGGTCAAGAACAATTCCGATGCGAGCAAGGGCGTCAGCGCCTGGGTCGCCATCAAGCTGGAAGTGAAGTGCGACGGCAAGACCGGCTCCGACGCGATGAACGAAATCAAGAAGTTCGCGGACATCAACTTCTCCGACACCTGGGAAGCGGCGGCCGACGGCATCACCTTCTATTATAAGACCGCGGTGGCTCCCCAGGGAGAGACCACGGCGCTGTTCACCACCGTCACCATCAAGGACGACGACACGATCAGCGTTGCCGATATCAAGGATTTTGAACTGAATCCCACCGCTTACCTGGTGCAGGCGGAAGGCGCGGAAGGCGCCACCACCCTCGAGGCCGCCAAGGCGATGTTCGCCGCCACCTTCCCCGCCGTATTCGGCGCTTAATCACGGAACTGTAGGAGGATAAAGAGATGAGCATGAAAAAGAAGCTGACGGTTGTCGTGACCGCCGTTACCCTGGTGGCCCTGATCGCCATCGGCGCGACCCTGGCCTGGTTCACCGATTCCAAGGAGGTCACCAATGTGGTGACCATGGGCAACATCAAAATCACGCTGGAAGAGCCGATTTTCAGCGAGGAGAATGAGAACAACACCATCACCGGCGTGCTGCCCAACCAGCCCATCGACAAGGATCCCACCATCACCAACGTGGGCAACAATGACGCGTACATCCGGGCGAAGATCAACTATGACGGCCTGAGTGCGGAGCAGGCGGCCCAGGTGGAGGCGCTGCTGAACATCGACGAGGAAGCCTGGGTCAAGGGCGCGGACGGCTACTATTATTACCAGGAAATCCTGGCTGCCGGCGCGGAGCCCATCCAGCTCTTCACCGTGCTGACCATTCCGAACTGGGGCAACGAGGTGAAGGATCTCAGCTTCACCGTGGGCATCACCGCCGAAGCGGTTCAGTCCGATTACTTCACTCCCGATGGCGATGGCGTCATCAACGGCTGGGGCGCGCTGAACCCCGCCGCCTGAGATTCCGTTTTATCGGATAACCGCCATGTTTAACTGAGTAAAGGAAATGATGCCCATGAAAAAGAAAACACCGCAGAGAGCCGCTGTCTTCTTTTTGTCCCTCTCGCTGCTGGCGGGCGGCTTGACGGCCAGCGCCGAGGTTCGCCCGGCGGATATCACCATCACCTATGATGGTTCTCGGACGATTCAGACTTCCGAAAACGATTTTTTCGGTGAAGCCGGAAAGAATTTGATGCCCGGGAGTTCCTTTACGAAGGAGATGGATATCGTCAACGACAGCGAGGACGATATCGTGGTGTATCTGAAGGCGGAAATCGGCGAGGATGTTTATGCCGAATATTTGGCAGAGCATCCGGATGCGCCGGAAATCGACGGGAAGACCTACGCGGAGCAGCTGATCAAGGAGCTGCCCATGACCATTACCGCATTGGACCGGCAGGGCAATCCCTTGGAGGTCTACTACAAGGGTCCCGCTTCGGGCGATCCGCAGCATAAGGATCACAGCGCCACCACCCCCGGTTTGACCGCCCGGTATCCCAACACCGAACACGGTATTGTCATCGGCCGGCTGTCCTATGGCGCCACGGCCAACCTCACCTTCCAGGTGCAGGTGCCCACCAGCCTGGGGAACGAATATCAGGATACCTTTTCCATGGTGAAATGGATTCTGGTGTGCGACGCCACGCCGCCGGAGGATATTCCGGATGAGACGACGCCGCTGGGACCTCCGACCAGCGAGGACGAAGAGATCCCGGACGAACCGCCCCCCATCGACGGGCCTGAAACCGGAGACAGCACCTTTCCGGCCGTCATGGCGACGATGATCGCCGCCGTCTCCGCCGCGGTGCTGGTTCTCTTCTTCCTCCTGTTGGTAAAAACCCGCAAAGAGAAGGAAAAGGCGGATGTCCGCCATAATACGCGCTCATAAGCTGCCAGGCGCCGCCCTATAGGGCGGCGCCTGTTTATGTTTTAATAGAAAGGCAGCGGATGGCGACGCATGATTCCGCCCGACAAGAAAAGGGAATAAACGCCGATCATAAGCGCAAACTAAGAAAAAAGAAAGGATCGGTGGCTCTCATGTTCAAACACGAAAAACAATATTTGCATCCGGTTCGGGTGGACCGGCCTAATCCCAATTACGCAGCCCTGCTGCAGGAGCAGCTCGGCGGGCCGCAGGGGGAACTGAAAAGCGCGCTGCAATATCTCTCTCAGAGTATGCGGATCAAGGATCCGGAAATCAAGGATCTTTTTCTGGATGTGGCTGCCGAAGAGCTGTGTCATTTGGAGATGATCAGCGCCTGTGTCAATATGCTCAACGGCCATGAACCGGACGCGCAGAACGCCACGATCGGCAATGTGGAGGCGCATGTCCTCACGGGGCTGACTCCCATGCTGGCCAATGCCAGCGGCTATCTGTGGACGGCGGCCTATGTCAACGAAACAGGCGACGCGGCGGCGGATATCCTGTCGGACATTGCCGCGGAGCAGCGCGCCAAGGTGGTATATCAGTATCTGTACCGCCAGATAGACGACAAGGGCGTACGGGAAACCATCGACTTTTTGCTTAACCGCGAGGAAGCCCACAACACCATGTTTCGGGAAGCCTTCAACAAAATTCAGGATTCCGGTTCACAAAAGGATTGGGGGACCACGGCGGATTCGCGCATTTATTTTGATCTTTCCCGTCCCGGAGGGCAGAGTTTCGATCCGGCCAAAAGCCAGCCCACTGCTTTCAAAATATGAACATGAGGATCCGGAAATCCCACGGACCGGGGGCGGCGGAAGCCGTCTTGATAGGAATTCTCCCGTGCTAAAAAAGAGAGAAGTCATTTTGACTTCTCTCTTTTTGTCTTGCAAATTTGACAAGCGGCGTTTATCGCCTCTTAGGAGGTCCCTTGTTGATGCCTATGCTGGCAGCCGATATAATAAAAAAGGATAAATTCCTTAAAAATACCTATCCGTTTCGTTTCCCGAGCACTATACGGTTGAAAGGAGGTGAAGAACATGGAGGAAAACAGCATCCTCCCTTACGTCGAACCGATCTTTCGCTTTTGTTGTAAAAGGCTGGGCAATCGCTATGACGCGGAGGATCTGTCCGGCGAAATCATTTGTCATATTCTGGAAGGAATGGAAAAATATGAGGTGAAGTCTTTGGATGCCTGGGTTTGGCGGATCGCGCATAACCGCTACGCCAGATTTATCGATGCGCGGAATAAAACCCGGATGATTCTGGCGGAAGAGGCGTCCTTCGAGATTGCTGACAGCGCCGGCGGCTATCGGGATGAAAAGGCCGCCGAGGACAAATTCGAGCCGGTGTTCCGGTATCTTCACACCATTTCCCGCGAATATAGGGATATTTTCATCGACTATTATATCGGGGAAATGTCCATCCGCGAACTGTCAAGAACATATTCGCTGCCGGAAACCACCGTCAAGTGGCGCCTGAATGTGGGACGCCAAAAAATCAGGGAACGGATAGGAGAGGACAGAATGGATAGAGTGTATAAACGAATCAACTGGAATACCACTTGCTGCAACGGCTCCATGGATTCCGACCGGTATCTGCATACGCAGATATCGCGCGCCATCTGCCAGGCGGCGTATGAAAAGCCGCTGACGGTGGAAGAGATCAGTATCCGCACAGGGATTCCTGCCATGTATATCGAGGATGAGCTTCCCCGTCTTGTCTATGGGGACGCTGTCTGCAAAACCGGGAACAAATACGCCACAAACTTTATTATTTTCCGATTACAAGATAGGAAGAATACCGAGGGGGTGTCCGAGGCGCTGGTCAAAGAAATCGCCAATAAATGCGAAGCTCTGCTGCGCGACGGGGCTGCCGCTGTCGAAACGCTGGATTTCTATGGGCACGACTTTGGGATGGAGAGGCTGGGTTACCTTTTACTTCCCTTTATATTAAGACGGAAAATCGGGACGCTCAAAAGCAAACGGCTGAAATTGGAAAACGGGCCGTTCCCGCCGCGCCAGGACGGCGGATACGGTTGGTTCATCGTGGAAGAAACGATGGACGAGAGGGAGAACAGCGCCGCAACCAACGCGGGGTGTAACGTCGCGGGTGACGACGACGGAAGCGGGAACGCCCTTCCGTCGCACATCTACTACTATTGGATTGCCCGATACTTTGACCAGGGCATTTATCATCATGGAGGAATACGCTGGTTATATGCCAACGGCATCCCGCAGGGGAGTAGGGACGGCTGCATTGAAAAAGGGGTTTTATCCGATGAAGATGCCGCCAGACTCATTCAAAAAAATCTGTTGGTGAAGTCGGGCGAGGCTTATAAGCTGAATTTCGCCTGCTTTACCCAAGAGCAGTTTACGGCGTTCCGGTCTTTGTTCGACATAGAAGATGCGCGGCTGGACGATTTGCTGGCGGACTGGATCGTGGCCGTCCGGAAAAGCTTCGGCCGGTTTGTTCCCGCCCGCCTGGCGGAGCAGATCAACCAATGGGTTTCCGGATATCTGTTTCAAATCGTGGGATATGTGGTGGAGGAGCTTATTGGCCGGGGCGTGCTGAGGAAACCAGCCGCCGACAAGCCGCTGACGGATGGCGTGTTTTATGTGGAAGGCCGCTATATCGACCCGTAAAGGAGAGCACCGCCGCCGGCTTTAGCCGGCGGCGGTGCTTTTTCTGGCGGGAAGGTTACAAAGAAGGTGATGAGATCGCTCCGCCTGCGGGGAAGGTTTCATCAACCAGACCGACGGTATAGGATCGGAAGGGACCTGTCCCGGGACTTTCTCTCGCTGTAAGGCCGGAACCATCTTACGGTTCCAATTTGTATGGATCCCAAGCCGGGAAGATCGGTGGCTCCTCCTGTTCCCGGGTTTCCAGCTCCTCCTCCATAGCCCGGATCATCAGCCGGTACATGGGCGCCAGCGTTTCCATGGATTGCCGCAGGATATCCGGCAGCGTGGGATCGGCATAAAAGGCGGGGTCCGGCTCCATCCGGCTGAAATCCCACCACTTGCGGTTGTAAAGACTGTCGATATCCGCGGGAAGGCCCGCCTTTTTCGGCCGGGCATAGCGATCGCCGGATAGGGCGAAGCCCGCCTTTTCGGCTTTGCGCAGCGCCCGGCGGAAGGGCTCCGGATTCTCCTCCAGGTGCCGGCGCAGGATCTGCATCAGCCGGGGAGACTCGTGATAAACGCCCATGCCGAAATTGGCGCCCCGGGGGGAGAAGTCCGCGAAGAAAGCGGGCAGGGCGTCCCAAGCCTTTTTGTCCCGCATCAGCACGATCCACATATTTTCACGGTAAAGGGATTTATCCCGGGTGTACCGGTTATCCCGCCGGATCCGGCTGACGCAGCCGTTTTGCATGGGATTGGCGATAATCTGCGGATCGATTTTCAGGGCCGCGGGCGCCAAGTCTTCCACCAGGCGGCGGAGCGGCTCCACGATCTGCGTTTTGAGCTGGGCCTTGTGCTCTTCGTAAAATTCACGGCTGTCGTGAAAACGATTTTCCGCCAGCAGCCATATGGCTTCCGGCCGGATGCCTACAAAACCGTCCATTTCGGCTCCTCCTTCTGTCAACAGCGGAATAGGGGGCAGGATATATAAGCGTCGGCTGACGGCCGTGCTTATGTGAGCGGCTTGTCGGAATATGCGCTCACCGGAAGCACAATCGATGCGGTGGGGCCGCGGAAGGCCGAACCGGCCGACGGGCAACCTTTTGGAATGGCCCCCGGCCGGTGGCCGGAGACAACTCCCACTATACCACAGATTCCGACGAAAAACAACCGGAGTGGGGTGTTAACAGTTTTGTCATTTCTGGAAAAATGATGGACAAGCCCAGGGGGAAAGGCTATAATATTGCATAGGATCAACCCCCTATTTTGGGCAAAGGATGTGTAGGCATGGCCCCTGTCATCTTGGTCACCGGCGGTGTGCGCAGCGGCAAGAGCCGCTATGCGGAGGGACGGCTGAAGGACAGCGCGAGGGTGGTGTATATCGCCACGGCGCGCTGCCTGGACAGCGAGATGGAGCGGCGGATACAGCTTCATCAGCAGGGGCGGCCGGCCCATTGGGTTACGGCGGAGGCCACGCGGGACTTGGATCAAGTGTTGGAAAGGTACCCGGAGGGGGATGTTTTTTTCGACTGTGTGGGCAACATGGTCACCAACCTCATGCTGGATGCGGAACCGGACTACGACGGCTTGTCCATGGCGAGGATTGAGGAAATAGAGGCGGAGATTTTTCGTGAGTTCGATAAACTGACGGGCGCGCTGCGCCGGCAGAACCGCCGGGCGGTGCTGGTGACCAACGAGGTGGGCATGAGCCTGGTTTCCCCCTACCGCATGGGCCGGGTGTTCGCCGATATTCTGGGAAGAGTGAATCAGCGGCTGGCCGCCGAGGCGGACGAGGCGATTCTCCTGGCCTGTGGAATCCCCATGCGGCTGAAATAAGATAATCGGGGCTGTCCCCGCGGGAGGAATGGATAATGATAGACGCGCAGCAGACCCTAAGCGGTATCCGGAACAATATCCGGAAGGTGATCATCGGCAAGGACAACGTCATCGATCTCATGCTGATATCCATGGTTTGCTCGGGGCATGTGCTCATCGAGGATATGCCCGGCTTGGGCAAGACGACGCTGGCGGCGGCGCTGGCCTCCTCTCTGGGCTGCAGCTTCCGGCGTATTCAGTTCACCCCCGACGTGCTTCCGTCGGATATCACCGGTTTCACCATGTTCAACCTGAAAACCGGGGAGCAGGAGCTGCACCAGGGCAGCATTATGAACCAGATCGTACTGGCGGACGAAATCAACCGGACCAGCCCCAAAACCCAATCCGCCCTGCTGGAGGTGATGCAGGAAAACCAGGTGACCATCGATGGACACACCTATCCCGCGCCCTCCCCCTTTATGGTGCTGGCCACGCAGAATCCGGTGGAGACGGCGGGGACCTATCCCCTGCCGGAGGCCCAGCTTGACCGCTTTTTCATGCGCATCTCCATGGGATATCCCTCCCATGAGGAGGAGATGCGGATTCTGCAGAATCATCGTACCCGTCACAGCGCGCTGAAGTTGCAGCCGGTGGCCTCCGCGGCGGATGTGCTGGAGCTGCAGAGGATGGTGGACGATATCCTCTGTGCCGGCCCCATTATGGAATATATCACCTCTATTGTGGAATCCACCCGTTCCCTGGGGGAGGTGCTGATGGGGGTCAGCCCCCGGGGAAGCATTGCCCTGATGCAGGCCTCCCGGGGTTGCGCACTGCTGTACGGGCGCACCTATGTCCTGCCGGACGACGTGCAGCGGATGGCCTTCCCCGTGCTTTGCCACCGGTTGATCCTGCGCAGTCACGCGGCGGTGCGGCGGCAGACGCCGGAGGGCATCATCGACGCCATCCTGCGGACCATCCCGGTGCCGGCGATACGATGACAAGGCGGGGCGTATCCTTTCTCGTTTCCTTTGCGCTGTTGCTGCTTGCGGGATTGGCAACCGGCTACCGCGAAATATTTTTGGCAGTTTTCAGTTTCGGGCTGCTGCTGCTGACGGCGTTGCTGTCCTCTCTGCTGGGGGCGGTTTTGCTGCGCTGCCGGCAAACTTTGGCGTCCACGGCGGTGGTACGGGAGGAGGCGGCGGCACTGCAACTGGATTTTTCCGGCGTGGCGGTGCTGCCGGTGCTGGCGGCGATTTCCGCCCGCCTGCCGGAGAGGGAGCCGCCGCGGAAAGGGGATCGCCGCCTGCTGCTGGCGCGCTGCGCCATCCGGCCGGGAATCCGGGGGAAACAGGTGCGGCTGGATATCGACTGCCCCCACAGGGGCGTGTGGCAGTTGGGGCTGGATAAGCTGCGGATACAAGATATATTCGGCTTTTTTTCCTTGCCCCTGTTTTTTTGCCGGGAGCTGGGCAGGGAACGCCTGAAGCTCACGGTTTATCCCGCGGTGGTGGAGCTGGCCGGTGAGCCGGCGCCGCCGGTGATCAGCAACGAATACAACGAATCCTCTTTTATCACAGCGGATCACGGGGAAAGCTTTGCCGGGACCCGCCAGTACCGGGACGGAGATTCCCTCAAGCGGATCCATTGGATCCAGTCCATCCGCACCAGGGAGCTGTACACCCGGCAGTATGAGGTGGCGACGGAACAGCTAACCCTGCTGCTGCTGGATACCGGATTGCCCTCCGGGGCCAATCCCGCCGGCTGCGCCGACATGATGACCGAATGCGCCGCCTCGCTGGGGTATTATTATGTGATCCACGGCCAGCCGGTGCAGTTGCTTTGTCCCAGAGCGGAAATGGAAAGCATCGTTCGGTATCCGGAGGAGTTTCCCGCCATGCACACCCTGCTGGCGGAGCTGGATTACGGCGCCGCTCCCGGCTTTTTCGAGCTGGATGCCCCCGCGGAGCGGACCATGTCCTCCATCCGTTCTCTTCATGTGATGACCTACCGCCTCTCTCATGAGCTGCTGGAGGCGCTGCGGCCGCTGACGGCGAAGAGAATCCCCGTGACCTGCATTGTGCCGCCGGACGGGGCGCTGCAGGAGCTCCGGCAGCACGCCCTGGATATCGACGTGCGGCTGGTACCCATTTTCGGGCCGGAGGATATCGCGGCCAGACTGGGGGATTGCCTATGAACGCCGGAAACCGGCGCGGGAGGACGACGTTAGGGCCTGCCGGGAGCTTCAAAGAGACGCTGCGGGATACCGGTATGGATGCCGTCTGCTGCATCCTGATGTCCATCGGCCTCCTGCTCTCCTTTGATGAGCTGTTCCGCTTCCATGCCGCCCTTCCCGCCATGATTGTTCACGTGATCCTGTTTACCGCGGCGTTTGTCCTGCTGACGAGGCGGGCGTGGCTGCTCCTTGCGGCGGCGGGCGGCGCGGTGCTGCTTTTTCTGCTGTTCGGCCTTCTGTCGGGCGGCGCCCTCTTTAACTGGGCGGCGGGTTTTTTGGAATGGTGGCGGATGATGTTCCCCTCCCGCTCTCCCTATAACACGG
>CAKTTT010000053.1 GCA_934615635.1 uncultured Eubacteriales bacterium
ACCCAAAGCCTCGATATAACCGGATTCGTCGCTGATGTCCGTGACGTTGACGTTGATGAGCCGCAGGCCGATCTTTTTCAGCTCGCTCTCCACACAGGAGGAAACGGCGGCCAGGAATTTGTCACGGTCGATGTTGATTTCCTCGATATCCATGGTGGCGATGATCAGACGCATCTGACCGAAGATGATGTCCTTCGCCAGCTCCTGGATCTCGGTCAGCTTCAGCCCCAGCAGGCGCTCGGCGGCGTTCTGCATGGTGCCGGCTTCGGTGGATATGCCCACCGTGAACCGGGCGGGCACGTCGATCCGGATGTTCTGACGGGACAGGGCGCTCTTCAGATCCACGCTGATGGACATGGGCGTCAGGTCCAGATACTCATAATCCTGCATAATCGGCATGATGAAGGCGGCGCCGCCGTGGATGCACTTGGCGGACCGGGAGGTGCCGTCGTTGTTCTGGCCGACGCGGCCGTAAATGACCATCACCTTATCGGACGGGCACCGGCGATAGCGGGACAGGAACACCAGCAGCAGGCTGAAAATCAGCACCACGATTACGATGATGCCGACCAGCAGGGACACGGGCAGATTGCCGTTTTCTGCGAGCAACATGGTTTGCAGCATGAACAAAACACTCCTTTAACTTATGTATTGGAGACCCCCTCCGGGGTCACGATCAGTACGCCGGTTTCGGTGACATCCGTCACCCGGACATGTTGGCCGGTTTTCAGCGCCCCTGCCGGGCAGACCGCATCCATCTCCATGAACCGGTCCTGCACCACCAGGGTCACCTTGCCGCGGCCGTCGGCGGGGATGGGCACATACACCTCTCCCGTCTGCCCCACGGCGTTGCGCGTATCCAGATTGCCGCTTTCCTGCATCCGGACGAACCGGTGCAGGAGCCAGGCGGTGAGCACCATGGCGCCGAAGCCCAGCAGCAGGGAGATCAGGATGGTGGGCAGGGGATGCACTCCCATGTCCAGCATGGCCACGCCCGCCCAGCCGCAGACGGTGGTGAAGGCGATGATCGCCCGCACCGACAGCAGCCGCAAGCCCTCCACATGATCCGCGCCGCTTCCGTCGTGGTCCATGTCCCCGGCATCCACATCGTGATCCACGTCCGCCTCGCTGTCATGGCCGAAGCCGAACAGCAGCAGAATCGTCTGGATCAACAGGATGACCGTGGAAGGGATGGCGATGAGGTAGAAAACCTGTTGTACGATGGACAAATCGTTCCACCATGCGATCATTTTGAACACCATGCCTTTCAGACGTGCCCCCGGGACGCGCCCGAAAAGCACAAAATAGGGTCCGTGCCAAGGGATTATTCGCCGGAAATGCGCCGATACAAGATGTCTGCCTGCTGCATCAGCATCGCGGCCGCGATATTCAGCAGCATCAAGAGCAGCGCATCCTCCAGCCGTGACTTGGCGTCGGGCACGGGGCCCTCATAGCCCTCAAGTTGCGCACCGATGAGGGTTATGATGGACTCGCGATCGAGCCGCTGCTCCTTCTCCAGCCGATGGATGATCGAACAGAGCAGACTGTACAGCCGGTCCTCCGGGATAATATCGTCGGTGCGGTCGTCCACGCTGCCGTTGACATATTGCAGCAGGCTGACGATCCGTTCCAGCTTCATGGCGGGACGCAGCAGGTTGATTAACAGGATTCTCGCCACCTGCAAGCGGCCGTATCGTTTATTGATGGGGTTGGATACCCATCCCCGTTTTACCCAATTCTGGATGGTAGCGGGCCCCAGGCCGGTCATCTCCGTGATCTGGGACAACGCCAGCCCTCCCCCGGAAACCGCGAAAGCCGGCTCCAGCAGAGAAAAGGCGTCCTCCTCGCTCCCCGGCGGCATCTGCAGCAGCGTCCCCGGCATTGTAGACATATGGGCGGCCTCCTTATCGGTTCTTCCATTCTGTTTTCGAGTTCGTTAATATTATATTACACGTTCATATGAACTTCAAATCAATTTCAGAGACCACCAACCTCAAAAGCAATGAAATAGCCAGTTTATTTCTCGAAATCTCTCTATACCGCCTTTTATCATCGATTATCTCCATATTTCTTTTAATTGGCAATTCATCAAGAGCGCCCCCTACTTCCATATGATAGAATTCCCGCAAGCATGAATGTTTCTTTATCCAACCCGCCATCCTGAAAAAAGGCGGCCGGGCGCCCTATTCCTCTTTTTCGGAGGAAAGGCCCACCGGCCGCATCTCCAGCCCCTGCCGAACCGCATAATCCACCGTGTAGGCGGTTCCTCCCATGCGCTGGACCATATAATAAATACAGTACCGGCTGTTATCCACCAGGGCGCGGTTGCGCTTATGCATACACCCTTCGGTATAGGCGTTTTCCATGTACACCACCCGGTCCGCTCGCCGGCGCACCGCTTCATACTGTATCGCCTCCTCCGACGACCAACCCCTGGCCTGATCCCTGCAGGGAAGAACCAGAAACAGCTCCAGCGTCGGGTATTCCCGTTTCAGTTGCAAAACAGTCTGGGCAGCCAGCGTGTCGAAGCCCCGGGCGCCGCCGCAGAGAAAACGACTCACGCCGCGATCCACCATCTCCCGTACCGCCTGTTCCAGCTCCTCCTTCAGCCCAGGCAGCACCGCGGCCGGAATAATTCTGTGGCCGGTAAAGCAACAGGTGGCGGGCCGCATCCAGTTTTTTACCATTCCTCTTCCTCCGTTCCCTCGCTTGCCTACTCCTACCTCCTATCATACGGTTAGAACGTACGTTTGTAAAGTGAATATTCATCACGCGCATTCCTGAAAACCACCAGACCAGGCTTATATCGCCGGTCGGGGTGCGCCGAGCCAGCCTCCCTCCCGTATAACCCGCCCGCCGTCTATAAATGGGCATTGCCATGCATTGCCATTTTGCCGCCCGTCTGCAAAATACAGCCGCCTGCGCCGCCGCCCCTTCCCCTCGCCGTTCCTTGCTTTTTACAGCGCCTCCTCCGGCAGACCGGAGGCCGCGCCCAAAAGCAAGGGAGCCGAAAAGCGTTTCCTGCTTTCCAGCTCCCGGCCTTATTCCTTTTCGTCTCGAAGGAGTCGGCCGCAGCACTCCAACGCTTGGGCGTGCAGCTCCATCACCCGGCTTTTACTGAGCTCCATGCGTTCTATCACCTCATGCCAGGGCAGCGCGGCAAAATATCTCCATTCCAGCACCTCCAGTTGCCGAACGGAGAGACAAGCCCCGCTGCGGACGGCTTCCGCCCGACGGCGGGCCTGCTTCATCGACCGCTCCGCCAGACGGCGCCTTTCCCGCAGGTCCTCCCCGCCCCCCTGGGACCGCTGCTCCAGCCGGTGCAGCGCACGGCTCTGCTCCGTCCAGAACCGGCAGGCCTCCAGTCTTGCCTTGGCCCGCTCCGCTTCAGGCGTCATTCCCGTGTTCTCCCAAACAGCCGGCGCAGGCGCCGCCATTCGCTGCCGAACCAAGCGGTAAACAGGCCGCATTCCCGGCAGCGCCCCATCAACCGCATCCGGCTGCTGCAGCCTCGGCAGGGAGAGAGGGGATGGGAGTCGGAAGGGAAACCCACAGGGCGCGGCCGTTTTTCATCGATTTTCTTTCTCATCATCCGTATCCTTTCTCATATTGATTCTTTTCCATATCGACTGCTATTTAACCTAATTATATAAACATATGCGATAGACGGCCGGCCGGGGATTGGAACGCCGCAAGGACTACGACCGCTTCCCCGTTCGCCGTCCACACACGTCGTTCTGCTGGCTCATCGGCATGGGACGCTTCCAGAGCCGCAGATATCCGCCCGATCCGGCCGTTGAGGACTGGAATGTTATCGGCATACAATCGTATGCCGGATAGGCAGCCGAGCGTCGGCCGGCTGACAGCGGCACTGGTTCGGCGGGCGCCGATACAGCCCTTTCTTCTTTTGCCGCTCATGAAGCTCCTCTGCCCGATGCCACCTTCGTCCCTCCCATTTATTTTTTACCACCGCATCCCTACCGCCCTCTCCCCGCCTCCTTTATCCCTCCCCATGACGGCGGAGGCTACCGCCAGAGGTACGGGAGCCTCCTCTGATTCCGTCTGCTTCCGTGGGGAGCTTTTCCATCGGCCTTAGGACATGCCTAGCCAGCCGTCTTCCCCTAACGATTTCCAATCCCCGGGGTCTGTCACTTCCGGATTCCTTCTTTCCCGCCCTATATGCGTTTAAGGAAGACAGGCACCTCATTGTATGCGTGCGCACCCTCTCCGGCGCGCGGTCATCCACCGCCGGTAGATATCCCGGCTAAAAAAAGGGCGATCGCCGACCGTCCCACAACGCCGGCGAAGCGGGCGGCTATTCCCAACGGCATGGTTTCGGGGCAACGCTCATACCGGCAATAGGTCTGACGGCAAACTTGCAGCCGAACGGCCATTTCCGCTTGGGTGAGACCAGCGGTTTTTCGCGATTCTTCCACAATGTTTCGGCTTTTTCTTCCTTTCATTTCCATACCTTTCCATACCTCCCGCTTGAATTTGTGAAATATGCTCACGCCGTTTGACACAATAATTCCTTGTTTCCGGCGCTATCTGTATAGTACTCTACTTTTATTGGAAAGTCAAGCGAATTCGTGTTATTTTAGAGGATAAATTAAGGATTTCTCTGTTTATGTTGCATTTTATCGACTTTTCTATTATACTGAAAGAAGATATTCCTGATTTTTCCAAATTCACCAGTTATAGAACCATTTGCACACTCATTATATAGGGAAAAGAGGGCTTGCTTCATGGCACTGGGTGATAATATCCGCTATCTTCGGGAGCATCGCGGCTGGACGCAGAAGGAACTGGGGGACCGTTTGGATATCAGCGACAAAGCCGTTTCCACCTGGGAGAACAACACGAAAATCCCCCGGCTGAAAACGCTGCAGCAGATCGCCGATCTTTTCGAGGTCAATCTTACTTCTTTGATAAACGATCGCCCTATGGCGCTCCGGAAAAATACGGCGGAGCGGCAAGCAACAGTGTCCCAGGGAGGGAACACCCATTTTTCCCGTACGCTGGACCGCCTTTGCCTGTCGGCCTCCAAGCCTCCCGCCCGGGTTGCCAGAGATATGGCTATTCCCTGGGAACGCTTTTTAACCCTCCTGCACGGGGAAGAACCCCCTTCCAAGGAGGAACTGGGGGCTTTCGCCGCCTATTTCCAGGTCCCCCCGTCCACCTTCCGCCCGACCCCCGCCGGGATAAAGAGCGCGGCGCCCGCGCCGCGGCAGCCGCAGCAAAAAAGCCCTCTCCCCCTGGCGGAAACCCCGGCGGCCCCCTCCAATCCGGAGCCCCGGCTGACGCTTATGCAGCCGCAGCCGGTTTACGGACGCATTCCCGTGTTGGGCCGTATCCCCGCCGGCGTACCGGTGGAGGCGGTGGAGGATGTCATCGATTACATCGATCTTCCCGACCGTCTATCCCGCTCGGACTATGCGTATTTCTCCCTTTTGGTGACGGGCAACAGTATGTACCCGGAATATATGGACGGGGATATCGTCATCGTACGCCAGCAAAACGTCGCCGACACCGGCGATGATGTGGTGGCGTACATCGGCGGATACGACGCCACACTGAAACGCCTCACCATCACCCCCGGCGGCTTGCAGCTCCGGCCCCTGAATGCGGCCTATGAGGTGCGCAGCTTTACCAATGAGGAAATCCTCCGTCTGCCAGTGACCATCGCCGGCGTGGTGGTGGAGCAGCGCCGCCGGCGGAAAACCTGATGTCCTTATCGCCTGATCGTCCGGCCCGAAAGAGGGAAAACGGCGATGAACGCCCGCGGTCCGGCGGGCGAAACATCCCTAAGCCATAGCGGCGCCTATCAGTCCGGGAGAAAGCGCATCCCAGGTTTTGGCTGCGCTTCCTCCCGGGTTTTCCTAGAGTCAAGGTCGCTGTTCGGCGTCGGGATCCTGTCCGCCCAGCTCCTCCAGAATCCAGGCGATCTCCTCGGCGCATTCCATATCGGACAAAGCCTCGTCCCGCACGACGCCGCGCATCCGCCGCAGCGCCTTTCGGCAAGCGCGGTTTGTCTGCTCCAATCGCTTGTCCACATCCCATTTCATGCCTTTTCTCCTTCGTCCTTTCACCCGTTCCCGGATTTCACCGCCCGGGGCAGCGGATCCAGGCGGCGGGTCTGGGCCCATTCGCGCCGCTCCTGCTCCACTCGCTCCTCTTCCTTGCGCCGCACCCACAGCGCCCGGGAGGTCAGATACAGCGGAGAGACATACAGATAGGGCAATACCAGCAGGCAGGCGAGCAGCCAGCCGGAAAAGCCAGCCATCATCCATGCCGCTTCTCCCGTCCTCCCCCGCATTAGACGGCGGGATTTTTTGAAAGCGGCGGATACCGATTTGCCTTCCTGTAAAAAATATTGGGCGGGCATATACCGCAGCATGATGAGCTGCAGGGCCATGAACCCGGCCAGCAGAGCGAACAGCCCGAAAGCCTGGGAAAATAGAACGGTCACCGCGTTGAGCGGCCCGCCGTCCCCCCGCTCCCGCAGCAACTGGGCAAAGCCCAGGATCAGGGCGGCGGGAAGAAAGCAGGCAACACCCCACAAAACCCGGAAAATCCAAAGGGAGAGCCGCCAGCGAACGGCCACGCCGTATCGGTTCCACCGATAATAGCGGCGCAGACAGGCGGAGGGAACCGGCTTCTGGCGTCGGGAATCCGTCACCCGGTAATAATACGCCGCCTGCCCCAGCCGCAGAGGAGAGGTCAGCAGCAGGTCCAGCGCCACGATTCCCACGATCACCGCCGCGTGCAGCAGCAGCCCCGGATCTCCGTCGATCTCGTCGATGTGAATCACCTTCTCCATCCCCAGCCCGGTCAGGCGCAATGCCGCCACCTCCAGCAGCAGGAGAAAGAGTCCCGCCGCCAGCACCATCCATTGTGCCAGAACCGCGCCCTTCCATTGCCCCTTTAAGGAAAGTCTTGCCTGTTTTGCCAGCCTCATCCCCATCATCCCTTCCTTTGCAGCCGATCTTCAGATGGACGGATTACCGCCCTCCCTCCTACAGTATGCCCCGGTGAGGCGCAAAGGAAACCCTTCCAGCGGAATTTCCGCCGCGCTCCCCGTGTTGCTTCTGGAAGGGTATGGCGGGCAAAGGCCGGCGGACGATAGGGGGGCCCCGCCGTCTCCCTCCCCGGGGGAGATCTCCGGTAAATCGAAAGAGGGCCGGCAGCCGGAACGCCGCAGGACTAAAATCGGCGGCGTATAGGGGCGACGGCCGGAGAGCCGGCAGCTTTTGGAAGCGCATAGCGCGGCGTTTCTTCTCCGACGAAGAGGCAACGCTCTTGGCCGCCACGCCGGGGAAGATCCCCCGTCGCCGGGAAGGGGCGGCGGGCCGAACGCCCCCGTACCCTCTTGTCCCTTCGCGGCTTTCCTTTTTCATCCCAAAGCCGGCGGTTGATCTTCCCTGTGAAAAATGCCCCGGTCAATGGACATATCCATTGACCGGGGCATTGGCCGGCTTCGCCGCCTGTTATCTGCCGTTATGTAGGAACTTTATATATAATAAGGATTGGGTTTGGTCAGCAGAATAATCAGATCGATAAACCACCCGATGCCGAACAGGCCCATGGTAAAGATATACAGAACGCCTAAGCCCGCCTTGCTCTCGTAAAACTTATGGACGCCGAGAAAGCCCAGAAACAGGCACAGCAGAAAAGCCACCCACTTGTTCCGCTGCCGATTGAGGGGCAGCACGTTCTGCACGATGACGGTGGGCTGCTGCACATAGCCCTGAGGAGGATAGGGCTGGTAGGGCTGCTGGGGGTAGGCTTGCTGAGGCGGATATGCCTGCTGATAGGCCGGCGGAGCATTCTGGTTCAGCGAGGCCTGTACCTTCTGGGCGCCGGTGTCCGCGCTGACCGGATACCCGCACTTGGGGCAAAACTTCTGATTGGTCTGGGTGCCGCATTTTTCACATACCATCTCGTTGACCTCCTTTGTCTGTCCTATCCTAAACAGCGGGCCGCTTTCGCCTATAGTATAAAATATCCGGATGAAAATAACAACCCTATTTCATTGCTCCCGTCAATACCGCCGCGCCTTTCTCTCCTGGAGATGCCATGCGGCCCGCAGCAGCATCTGCTGGGGGAGCAGCCGCGTCATCTGCCGGGCCAGCTTCATCTGCGCGCCCGGGATAATCACCATCCGCCGCCGGAACATCTGATCCAGGGCATAGCGGGCCACCCGCCCGCTGTCCATCCCCTTCACGCTGAAGTGCACCCCCGCCACCCGGTCGAATTCGGTTTTCACCGGTCCGGGGCAGAGCGCACCGATGTAAACGGCGCTGCCTTTCCGCCGCAGCTCCTCGTGAATGGCCTCGGTGAGCCGCAGGACATAGGCCTTGGAGGCGTAGTAGCTGCTCAGTAGCGGCCCGGGAAGAAAGGCGGCGGAGGAGGATACGTTGAGGATCATCCCCTCGCCACGGCGGAGGAAATCCCGGAGATACAGCTTGGTGAGCATATGCGTGGCGCGGATGTTGATATCCAGCATCTCCAGCTCCCGCTCCAGGTCGCTTTCCTCAAAAGCGCCGAACACGCCAAAGCCAGCGTTGTTGATCAGGACATCCACCGGCTCCTCCGCGGTCAGCTCATGCAACCTGCGGCAGTTGTCCGCCCGGGAAAGATCCATCTCGATGACCCGCACCCGGGTAGGGAGCTTCTCCGCCAGCTCCTCCAGCCGGTCCCGCCGCCGGGCGGTGATGATCAGGTCATATCCCCGCCGGCTCAGCTCCCGGGCCATATCCCGCCCGATACCAGAGCTAGCCCCCGTTACCAGCGCCAACATGGAAATCCCTCCTTTCGTTTTTTACAATTGGTATAATTCGTCGAATACTATACAATATTGTCCCTTTTTCTCCGGTTATGCCGTCCGCCAGTAGGCGACGCTGTATGGCGGCAGCACGCTGCCGCCGCCGAAATCGTGAGAAGATCCCGTAAGCAGCTCCACCCCGCGGCCCGCCTCCGCATCAAAATGGGCGGTATAGGGCTGTTCCGCCGCGTTGATGGCCACAATCACCGTTTGGTTCTCAAATCGGCGGCGAAAAACCAATTGTTCATTGGTCAAACAGAGGGTGCGGTAATCGCCGTAGCACAGGGCGGGCTGTTCCCGGTGAAGGGCGGCCAGCCGGGCGATCCAGCCGGTCAGTGCCGTTTCCTCCGGCTTGTCGAAGCAAGGCCGCAGCGGCGCGTCGTCTCCGCCGCCCTTTACCCCCTCCGCTCCCCATTCGCTGCCATAATACAGGCAGGGAATGCCGGGCATGGAAAACAACAGAGCGTATAAAAGCTCAAGATGTTGCGGATTTTGTATAATACTGGCGATCCGTGTCACATCGTGATTATCCGCGAAACAGAGCAGATGCCGGTTTTTATACAGTGTCCAGCTCTCCGGCCCGAACTGCCGCTGGAGGGAATGGGCGATTTCGAACAAATTGCGGGAATTGAAGCTGGAATAAAGCCCTTTATAGCACTCATAATTGGTGACGCTGTGCAGCAGCGAATCCCCCAGCAGCCGGTTGTAATCCCCATGGAGCATCTCCCCCACCAGAAAAAAATCCGACTTCAGCCCGTCGCATGTTTCCCGCAGCCGCCGCAGAAAATCCGGATCCAGAGAATAAGCCACGTCCAGCCGCAGGCCGTCGATGCCGTAGGCCTCCACCCAGCCCCGCACGCTTTCCAGCAGATGGGCCGCCGCCTGCTCGTTTCGCAGATTGAGCTTCACCAGCTCCTCATGCCCCTCCCAGCCCTCGTACCAAAGGCCGTCGCCATAGCGGTTGTCCCCGTCGAAACGCAGAAAAAACCAATCCTTATAGGGGCTGTTTTCCCGGCGGCGCAGCACATCCTGAAAGGCCCAGAAGCCCCGTCCCACATGATGGAACACCCCGTCCAGCACCACCCGGATCCCCGCCTCGTGCAGCGCGGCGCACACGGCGGCAAAATCCTCGTTGGAGCCCAGCCGGCAGTCCACTCGGGTAAAATCCCGGGTGTCGTAGCCATGGCGGTCGGATTCGAAAACCGGGCAGAAATACACCGCCCCGGCGTGGAGGCGGCGGATGTGGGGGATCCACTCCAGCACCTTGCGGATGCGGGAGACCGTCACGCCGTCGTTCTCCGCCGGCGCGCCGCAGAACCCCAGCGGATAAATCTGATAGAATACGCTTTCATAGGCCCACATAAAGACGTTTTCCTTTCCGGGTATGCTTTTCCTTCTCCCCAAAGTGTATGGAGCGGGAGCGTCAATTATACCCCGGCCAAAATCGGACCCGCGGCCTCCGGCCCCGATTCCCACCCGTTTCCTTGGCACGCCTTCCCGCTCCGATTCTCCCGTCTATTTTACAAAAAGCTCCCGATACAGCGCGGCGGCCTCCTCCGGGGTGAAACCGCCGGGGGTGCGGCTGAAATTCTTCAGCCCCGCCCATCGTCCGGCGTAAGACGCCACCTGCTCGCTGGTCATCCGGATTTCCCGGGTGCGCGCCAGCGCATCCAGCAGACCGTAATAGGACTCCCGCCCGCCGCACAGCGCGAACAGCGCCGCCGCCCGTTCCGGCGCGTATTGCTCCGCCCGGCGGGTGAAGGCCGGCAAAAAAACAGCGCAGGCCATGCCGTGGGGAAGTTGGAAATCCTCCGTCAGGACATACCCCAGCGGATGGGGGAAGGCCGTCCCGCAGGCGTTGAGCACCAGGCCCGCCCAAAGGGAGCCGTAATACAGCTTTTCCCGCAGCCCGCCGTCGGGCAGGCCCGTCTCCCCTGCCAGCCAGCGCAGCCCCTCGGTGATCAGCGGCAGCGCCTTTTCCCCACAGGCGGTGACCACATCGCCGCAGGCGGGAGCGAACCATCCCTCCACCGCGTGGGACAGGGCGTCCAGCGCGGTGGAAATCGTGGTTTCCCGGGACATGGTATGGGTATAGCGGGGATCGCAGAAGGCGACCCGGGCGTAACACTGGGGATCGTTGACGCTTTTTTTGCGTTTTTCCCGGTCCAGTGTGATCACCGCCGTGGCGCTCACCTCGCTGCCCGTGCCGGCGGTGGTGCCTGCCAGGGCGAAGGGCAGCGCCCTGTGGCGCAGGCCGGTGAACAGCTTATACCCGTCGGTGATGTTGTTGGCCGCCAGCCAGGCCGCCGCCTTGGTGGCGTCCATCACCGAACCGCCGCCCACCCCCAGCAGAAACTCCGCCCGGCAGGCCTCCGCCGCGAAAGCCGCGGCCTGGCATTGGGAGAGCAGGGGATTCTCCCCGATCCCCGGAAACACGGTAGCCGCCACCCCCGCCTCCTCCAGGGCGGACAGCGCATCGTCCAGCGCCCCGCAGGCCTTGGCGGCGTGGGCCCCGGTCACCACCAGGCAGCGTCTGCCCAGGGAGCGAAGCTGCTCGCCGCCCCGGCGCAGGCAGCCCTCGCCGCTGTAAAGCCGTACCGGCATGTAAAAATTGAAATCCATTTCCTCCCGACCTTTCCGTTTGTATCTAACGCACGGTGCGTATATCCACGATATTCCCCGCAATGCTATTTTCTCCGCCGCCCGGATAACTTGCATTTCCGCGGCCAATAGTATAAGATGAAAACGATTCCCGTGCCCCTATCCCCCTACCCTTTACCGTCCTGCCCGGCCGGTCGGCTCTTCCGCCGCGGTGGACGGATTCCACACCGCCGACGGGACACTGGGACTCTGGAACCAGTATAACACGAAACCGCTTTCAGATAAAGCCAAAAGGAGGAAACGTCATGGACAAGTCCGGCGTCCGAAACGGGCGGCCCTTCCTGTTCCGTTGGGGAGATGCCGTGGTGATCCTGGCGGTTCTTCTGCTGGCGGGCGCCAGCTTTTTCCTGCTGATCGCCGGCTCCCGCCCCGGCGCCGCCGCCGTGATCACCACGCCGGAGGGGAAGATCACCTGGGAGCTGAGCCGGGACAACACCTGGGAGCTTACCGGCCGGGATGGGATTCCCGTGGTCATCGAGGCGGCGGACGGGCGGATTCGCTTTTATTCCAGCGGCTGTCCCGATCAAATCTGCGTCCACGGCGGCTGGCTGTCCCGGGAGGGGCAATCCGCCGCCTGTATTCCCGCCGGCGTCGCCCTGAAGATCACCCGCGGCAGCGGCGGGGACGTGGACATGATGACAGGTTGAGGAGGAATCGCCGTGCATAAGGAAGAAAAACGCCCCGCCGGGCGAGTGGCGCTGCTGGGGATCCTCTGCGCCCTGGCGGTGGCGCTGTCCTTTCTGGAGGGGCTGCTCCCGGTGCTGCCGGTGCCCGGAGCCAAGCTGGGCCTGTCCAACATCGTGGTCATGGCCACCCTTTCGTCGATGAACCTGCCCGCCGCGCTGGCAGTGGTGTTCGTCAAGGCGGCCTTCGCCCTGCTGCGGGGCGGCGTCGCTTTCCTGATGAGCCTCGCGGGAGGAATCTGCAGCACCCTCCTCATGGCGGTGCTCTTCCGCGGCCTGCACCGTTGTCTGAGCTATCTTGGCATCGGGGTGGCGGGCGCCGTGGGGCATAACGCCGGCCAGCTTCTCATGTCCATGCTGCTGGTGGATTCCTCCCTGATCTACTACGCTCCCTGGCTGCTGCTGATGGCCCTGGCGGCCGGAACCCTTACGGGAACAGCCCTCAATCTTCTCATGCCCGCGCTGGAGCGGCTGCCCGTCCGTCTGAATCCCGGCTTAAAAAAAATATAAGCGAAATGTATTGACAAAAGCGAGCCGGATACTATATAATAGACAGCGTTCTCGCCTGAGGACATGTGCCAACGGTAACATGGCGGTATAGCTCAGTTGGCTAGAGCATGCGGTTCATACCCGCAGTGTCGTTGGTTCAAATCCGACTACCGCTAC
>CAKTTT010000054.1 GCA_934615635.1 uncultured Eubacteriales bacterium
GGGCTATACCTATCAGGGGATGCGCCGGCAGGGGGACTATGTACTTTTGCAGGTGCTGCCCAATCCCTATGACGCCCGGCGCTCCATGCTGGTCGTCGGCTACAACAGCAGCGCCCTGCTGAAAAGGCATCTGCTGCTGCGGCGGATCATCCTGCCCACCTACGTCAACGGCATCGATCCTTATTGGAATAATGAAGTCCTGGTTTATACCGGACGATATTGGGCGGTCTATGAGGAGGGGGCGCCTCTGGAGCCTGTGGAGGGAACGACTCTCCAGCCGTGACCAGGCGGGGAAAGGGGCAATGCTCCGCTTCATGAAACAAGGCCGGGGAGAGCCGCCGCAGGCGGCTCCCCCGGCCTTGCTGCCGCTTGTTATCCTTTAACATAGAAAAACGAATGGCCCGATGAGGCCCGCCGTATAGGGAGGATGAAAGGAAAATCGATGCGGATTCGGCGCAGTGGCTTTTGCGGGAATGGCTGTATGCAAGCCGTATGCAGAAGCGGCCGTTATGCAGGCGGTCCCAATGGGCCTTTTCCGCCGGCATCCAATGCTGACGGAGCTGTTTTACCTTCCGTGGCGCCGACCGTTTCGTCGCCCTCTTTCCCCATTCGACAGCCGCGCCCGGAGAAGCGCCGGTCACCTGTCAGGCGGATCCGCCCCTCAATGCTGCCGGCGGATTTTGCAAAACGCTGTCTCAGGTCCGCGGTTGCATCGGTGCTGGGGCGGAGAGCTTCCGGTTTATACAGAGGCTTGAACGGGCGCTATAAGAGCTTGCTGCCGGGAAGCGTCTGATGACGCACGAAAAGCTGTTTCCCTTGCCTCCCTGCTCCGCAGCCCATAAACGGGCGCTTATGCTTTATTCCGAGTCTGTGCTTCTCTTGTTGGCGAATCGATTTGTCATTGTTTTCAGCCAACGTTTTTTTGCGCAGCGCCTCCGCCGCTGAAGCGGGTGGTTTCCAAACCAGCAAAACGGACGCGGCCTTTCCGGCAGCGTCCGTTTGCGTCATTTCCTGTTTTCGGTCGCCGGACTCGTCTCCCGCATCTTCCCTGCGGCGCCTATCCCCCGCAACTGCGCCTGGGCTCTCTTTCGCCGGTTCAGGCGGTCGCTTTGGCGGGAGCCCGCCGGATGAAAAGCCAGGAGAAGAAGTAGAACAGGACCGCTGCTGCCGCCAGCACCGCCGCCAGGGCGTAGGGGGAGGAAACCAGAAATTTCAGCGCGGACAGCAGGGCGCGCCACAGGGTGTTCTGAATGCCGGAGGGCAGCAGGCCGAAACCGATGGGAAGGAGGATGAACAGGGTCACCGGCACGCCGATGGAAACCAGCAGCTTGACAGGCTTGTTCATCCGGTAATAGGCGCCGCCGATGAAATAGCCGAACAGGCCGGTCAGCAGCTTGAGGGTGATCGAGCAGACGGTCAGCGCCACAAAGGAAAGAACGCCGCCCTTTTCCGCGGTATATTGCTGGTAAATGTAGGGCAGGAGCTCATCGGTCGGGACGAGGACAAGGCCGAAAAGCCCGCTCAACAGGACATCCGCGACCGAAACAATGACCGCGAACGCCAGCATGAAGAGGCCGAAGCCCCAGAATACCGACCGGCGGGACACGCCGTTTGCCAGGCCGAAGCGCAGGCTCTGGGAAAAGAGGACGATGCCCACCACAAACAGCATCACCGTGGAGGATATGGTGACGCCGTTGATGTGAATGTCGCTGAAGGAGGCGATGGCCACCAGAATCACCGTCAGCACACAAACCGCCATCATGACCCCGTAGACGACGAGCAGGGAAAGCCAGCTATTCTGCCAGTTCCACCGCAGCATTTGCTTGATTTTCATAGTAAAATCCTATCCTTTCCGGGCGCCGCGTTCCATACCGGCCGCGTCGCCTGTCTGCAATTCAGGACGCCTGTCCGTCAGGCGTTGGTCAGTCGGATGAACAGCTTCTGGAGATCCAGCCGGGAGAGCTCCAGCTCCTCGGGAACGTTTTCCGCCTTGCCCAGAATACAAGCGGTTTTCAGCCCGCCCAGGGTTTCCACGTCCAGCACCTCCCGGCCGGCGCAGAAGGCATCCACGGCGGCGGCCTTGCCGGATACCGCGTACCCCATCGCCTTTACTTCTTCCGTTGGCTTATCCAGCAGAATCCGGCCCTTTTTGATGATGACCACCTGCTCCACGATGTCGGCGATCTCCTCAATGAGATGGGTGGAGATGATCACCGTCCGGGGGCGGGCGGCGTAGTTTTCGATCAGCCGGCGGTAAAACAGCTCCCGGTGATTGGCGTCCAGCCCCAGCACCGGCTCGTCGAAGATCACATAAGGCGCGGGGCAGGCCAGGGCGGCGATAAGCTTGGAGATGGTGAGATAGCCGGTGGACAGGCCCCGCAGCTTTTTCCTGACCTCCAGGCCGAATTCCCCGGCCAGCCGTTCGGCGTATTCCTGGTCAAAGCCGGGATAAAAGTCTGCTGTCCAGCGAAACATCTGCCGCACCGTGGTGGAGTCGGGAAGATAGTTCTTTTCTCCCATGCAGAAAATTTTACCCTGGGCGCGGTCGTTTTCCATGGCGGGTTCCCCGTCGATGAGAACCTCGCCCATTTCAGGGAACAGGCGGTTGGTCACCGCGTTCATCAGGGTGGATTTACCCGCGCCGTTGCGGCCCAGCAGACCGTAGATGCGGTTTTCCCCGAAGGCGACCGAAACATTGTCCAGGGCCACCGTTTCCCCGAAACGGACGGTCAGATCCTTTACCGTGATAGCGTTCATAGCGTGTTTCTTCCTTTCCATACTTCACAGGCCTCGCAGGAGGCCGCCGGGGAGATCATTCCCCGGATTGTCCGCTTTCGATCAGGCGGATCAGCTCCTCCTTGTCGATGCCCAGCTTACCCGCCTCCTCCAATAGGCTGACGATATACGTTTCATAAAACATCCGGCGGCGTTTTTCCCGTATCTGCTCCGGCGCTCCGGCGCGCACAAACATACCTAAACCCCGTTTCTTGTACAGCACGCCCTCGTCCGTCAGCAGGGCCATACCCTTGAGCACGGTGGCCGGATTGATCCGGTAGGTGGCCGAGATTTCCGTGGTGGAGGGCACCTGCGATTCCTGCGGGAAGGCTCCCGACAGGATAGCATCCTCCATTTCCTCTGCAATCTGGATATAAATGGGGGTTTCGCTGTCGAAATCGATTCTCACGTCCTCACCGTCCGTTCGTGTCAAGTGGTTAACTACTTGTGTAACTAACTATATCACCGGAAATCCGATTTGTCAAGGAGAAAAGAGGGCCGGCGATATATTTTTTCGGCTGGTTGATTTTTTGGGGGCTGCGCGGATCCGCGGAGGAAAGGGAGGAGGGTGGTTTTCTCAGCGAGATTTCCATCCGCGGAGGCGTTTGCGGGGAAAGAAGCGGGAGAGGGACTCAAGACGAGGGGACGTATTTTTAAATGGGAAAAAGAGCGAACCACAACCGCGGACAAAGCGGGGGCGTCTTCAAGGAGGATACCCCGGCCGCTTGATCTACCGCCCCTTAGGGGATGTGTCCCGCCGTTCAGCTATTTCACGGTTCCTCGATCCTTGGGGTCAAGGCGGACGGAGGCTCTGGCCCAACGGGAGCGCCTGCTATGAAAAAGGGAGACGCTGCATTTGCCGAGCCGTGGCAACGAGGTATTTATCAAGCGGCTGGGCCATTGTGTTCCAGCCGCTTATGTGATATATTGCAGGTGATGAGTATTATAGGATAGGGGAGATAGAGATGAAAAGGGCTTTGTTATCGGTTGTATTCTTTATCGTCAGTTTTGCAGCGGCCTATCTCATCATGTGTTATCTGCCGTGTATGCGAATCAGGCTGGCGGCGGAGCCAATGGAGTATTTTGTGGAGAGCATAAAGCACAACATGGGAATTAAAATTCTTGTTTCTTCCCTTTGCGGATTATTGATCTGTTCTGTTCCCATGGCGCTTGCTAAACGGACAAAATGAGCACCCTCCCGCCCGCAGGATACGCATCCGGACGGCGTCAAATAAACCAAAACGGGTACAGCCGATATAAGGCTGTACCCGTTTTGATAACCTTCCTTGCGGAACCGCATCGATTTGGCGGGCCCTCTGAAAAGCCCTTTGCGGGAGGATATATGACGGTCTGCCCGCCGTCTGCCAGAAAGGCGGGAAAGCGTTTGTTCGCTCTGCGCCCTGCCGGGAGGGAGCTGCTTAGAGCTTATCCATATTCCGGGTAGCCACCACATCCGCGCCGGTGGCCAGCAGATCCCGTATAATCACGTCCCCCAAGCTGACGGGCGCCTTCAGACGGACGGCCGCCAGGACGGCCATGGCGTCGGCCAGCCGATCCTTGGGGATGGGAAGGGTGGTTTTGACCGGCAGCCGGGAATGAATCCCGCCGGCAATGGCCACGGTGGAGGTCAGCACCCGGGTGGGATGGGTGCATTCCGCCGCGGCATAGGCCTCCCCGCGGGAACAGGCGTTGCCGGCGACCCGCCATCCGTCCCCCTCCGGCTCCGCCGTCAGGCGGCAGCCCTTGGGGCAGACGATGCAGATCATCCGCCTTTTGCCGTTATCCTCAATCGTCATGCCGTTCGCCCCCTTCCTCCACCCGGATCCGGATTTCTCCTGCCCCGGCGGTCATGGCCTCCCGTAGGGGACCGGCGGGCAGGGAAAGCTGCTCCATTTCCCCGGGAGCCAGCCGCTCCTTCCGGCGGCGCAGCAGCTCCCGTGCGTCCGCCTCCACGATCAGGGCCGCGTCCTTGAGAGGGCGCCGCACCCGGAAAAAGATCTGTACCGATTTTTCCAGCCGGCCGGGCCGTATCCGCTGGGGGAGGGTGTAGCCGATATCCGCTCCAGGCGTCACCTCCAGATAAGGGCCGGCGTCCTCGCCCCCTTCCCGGATATAAGCGGCGGCCGCCCGGCCCGCCAGCTCGCTTTCCCGGGTGACGAAGTCCACCAGGTCATGGACGTGGGCTACATTGCCGCAGGCGAACACCCCCGGCAGGGAGGTCATGCGGTCTTCGAAAACCACAGGGCCGCTGGTGCGGGGATCAATGGCGGCCCCTGCCTGGCGGGAAAGCTCGTTTTCCGGGATCAGCCCCACGGACAGCAGCACGGTGTCGCAGTCCCAGGTGATTTCGGTGCCGGGAATGGGCCGCCGGTTTTCGTCCACGGCGGCGGCGGTCACCTGCTCCACCCGGTCCCGGCCCTTGATGCTGGTGAGGGTGTGGGAGAGCAGCAGGGGGATGCCGAAATCCTCCAGACATTGGGTGATGTTGCGCTGCAGCCCGCCGGAATAGGGCATCAGCTCCACGCAGGCCAGCACCTTGGCCCCTTCCAGTGTCAGCCGCCGGGCCATGATCAGACCGATGTCGCCGGAACCCAGGATCACCACCCGGCGTCCCACCATGCAGCCCTCCATATTGATGTACCGCTGGGCGCTGCCGGCGGTGAACACCCCGGCAGGCCGGTCTCCCGGCACCGCGATGGCGCCCCGCGTCCGTTCCCGGCAGCCCATGGCGAGGATCACCGCCCCCGCCTGGATCGCCCGGTAGCCGTCCCGGGGATTCACTGTGTGGAGGATGCGGCCGGGGGAGAGATCCAGCACCATGGTGTCGGTGCGGATTTCCACCCCCGCCGCCTCCGCTTTTTGGATAAAGCGGGCGGCGTATTCCGGCCCGGTCAGCTCCTCCTTGAAGTAGTGGAGGCCGAAGCCGTTGTGGATGCATTGGTTGAGGATACCGCCGGGCTCGACGTCCCGCTCCAGCACCACGACGCGGGAGCAGCCCGCTTCCCGGGCCGCGGCCGCCGCCGCCAGCCCCGCCGGGCCGCCGCCGATTACCGCCAGATCGATCTTTTCCTGCGCTGTCCCGCTCATTCCTTCTCGCCTCCCTTGCCGTCGGTCAGATAGCCGGTGAGCAGATAGCTGCCCGGCCGGTCCTGCCGGATCTCCGGCAGGGAAACGCCCCATTCCCGGGCCAGGATTGCCGCGACCCTGGGACCACAGAAGCCGCCCTGACAGCGGCCCAGCCCCGCGCCGCAGCGACGTTTCACCCCATCCATGGTCTGGGCGGGGATGGGGCGGCGGATGGCCGCCACGATATCCCCTTCCGTGATGGTTTCGCAGCGGCAGATCACCCGGCCGTAAAGGGGATTTTGCTTCACCATCGCCGCTCGGGTCTCTTCATCCGCGCCGGAGAAGCTGTCGGGCAGGGGACACCAGCGGAAATCCTTCCGGGGTTGGAGGACCAGGCCGGCCCGCTCCAACAGACGGACGCAGTCCACCGCCAGGGCGGGGGCGCTGGAAAGACCGGGGGACTTGATCCCGGCGGCGTTGATAAAGCCGGGGCAGTCGGGCGCTTCCTCCACGATGAAGTCGTCCGCGGTGCTCACCGCCCGCACGCCAGCGTAGTTGCGGATGGACTCCCGCAGGTTAAAGCCGGGAACCGAGCGGCGGGCCTGCCGCTCCACAAAGGCGAGGCCGTCGGCGGTCACCGCCACGTCGTCGGGGGAAGCCGCCGCCTCCGCGTTGGGCCCCACGATCAGATTGCCGTGGGTGGTGGGGGCCACCAGCACCCCTTTGCCCGCCTGGGAGGGACATTGGAAGATGGTGGAGCAGATCAGGCCGCCCTGGGATTTGTCCAAAAGGTAGTATTCCCCTCGGCTGGGCAGAATGCGGAAAGCAGGGGAGGCGGCCAGATTGTTCACCTCGTCGGCGTGGCCGCCGGCGGCGTTGACAATGAAGCGGGCCTTCACCAGGGCGTCTCCCGCCGTCAGCCGGAAGCCATCCTCGCCGCGTCGGATAGCGGTCACAGGGGCGTTGAAGAGAAAATCGCAGCCGTTGGCCCGGGCGGTGTCCGCCAGGCCGATGGTCAGGGACCAGGGGGTGATGATCCCGGCGGTGGGGGCGTACAGCGCCCCCCGGACGTTGGGAGAGAGGTTGGGCTCCCGCCGCCGCACCTCCTCGCCGCTGAGGAGGGCGAGACCCGGCACCCCGTTGGCATCGCCGCGCTCCTTCAGTTGGCGGAGGGTGACGTCGTCCTCCGGCTCCAGCGCCAGCACCAGGGAGCCGTTGACCACATAGTCCACATGGAGGTTTTTCGCCAGCTCGGCCATCATGGCGTTGCCTTCGACATTGTAACGGGCCATTTTGGTGCCCGGCAGCGGATCATATCCCGCGTGGACGATGCCGCTGTTGGCCCGGGTGGCGCCCATGGCCACGTCGTTGTCCCGTTCGATGAGAATAACCCGCGCCTTGGTCTTGGACAGCTCGCAGGCCACTGCGCAGCCGATGACGCCGCCGCCGATGACGGCCACGTCGTAGATGGAATGGATATCTGTATTTTCCACTGTCAGCCCTCCGCTTTCATGGAATTTTATCGCGATGGAAATCGGGCTCCCGCAGCCCCGGACGGATTCTTCCACGGCAGAATTCCGGGTTTGCGTCATATCCCGGCGCTCCGGGCGTTTGCCGACGAGCAAACGCAGAGACACAGCCGGTGAAATACGATATCGTCTCTTTCAGGGCTGTGTCGATTATACCACAAAACAGGATTCCTTGAAAGATTTCAAGCAAAAAAAGACGCGCTGCTCAAAATAGGGTTGACAGGAGCGGCCGACGCTGGTATACTATTCACATGAGAAAACAAAGCAGAACGCCAGCCCGTTCTCACCCGCGGATTTTGTTCCCAGCGGGTTAATACACGGAGGCTCCCGGGAGAGGGGGCTGATGCGTTTGCGGGCGGAGTGGTTCCGGCCGCGTTTTTTGTGTCCAAATATTACGGTGGAGGTGCTTACCCATAGCAAGTAAGGAACTGCAGATCAACGAACAAATCCGCGACAGCGAACTGAGGGTGATCGACAGCGATGGCGCCCAACTGGGGGTTATGTCCTCCCGGGATGCGCAGCGGCTGGCCGATGAAAAGGGCCTGGATCTAGTCAAGATCGCTCCGGCGGCCACCCCGCCGGTGTGCAAGATTATGGATTACGGCAAATATCGGTTCGAGCAGGCAAAGCGGGAAAAGGAAGCCAGAAAAAATCAGCATATCGTGGAGCTGAAAGAGGTGCGTCTGTCCCTGAACATCGACGTGGCCGATTTCAACACCAAGGCGAAGCACGCCCTGCGCTTTTTGGCTGAGGGCAACAAGGTGAAGGTTTCCATTCGGTTCCGCGGCCGCGAGATGGGACACCCGGAGATCGGGCTGGAGACCATGAAGAGGTTTGCCGAAACCTGCTCCGAGGCTGCCAACGTGGAAAAGCCGGCCAAGATGGAGGGCCGGAACATGTTGATGTTCCTTGCGCCGAAACCCGCAAAATGACCGTACTATAAAGGAGGATAAAACTCATGCCCAAGATCAAGACGCACAGCGGTGCGAAAAAACGCTTCAAGACCACGAAAACCGGCAAGGTCGTGCGTGCTCACGCTTACAAGTCTCATATTCTGAATAAGAAGACCACCAAGCGCAAGAGAAATCTCCGCAAGACCACTATTGCCGATGTGACCAACGTGGCGAAGGTCAAGCGCCTGATCCCCTATAAATAACTGAAAGCTTAGAAACGGAGGCTATAAACAATGGCTCGTATAAAAGGCGCTATGATGACGCGCAAGAGAAGGAAAAAGACCCTGAAGCTGGCTAAAGGCTATTTTGGTGCCAAATCCAAGCTGTTCCGGACCGCCAAGCAGGCGGTGATGAAATCCGGCCAGTACGCCTATATCGGCCGCAAGCAGAGAAAGCGCGATTTCCGCCGCCTGTGGATCACCCGCATTTCCGCCGCCGCCAAGATCAACGGCATGAATTACTCCACCTTTATGAACGGCCTGAAGAAGGCGGGTATCTGCCTGAACCGGAAGATGCTGGCCGAGCTGGCCGTGTCCGATGCCGCCGCTTTCACAACCCTCGCGGAGAAGGCCAAGGCCGCTTTGAAATAAGCTCTATGGCGCTCGCCGGCTCTGCCTGCGGGCGCTCCTTTCTTTTTCTCCTGGATTCGATTTTTGTCGTTTGGAGAGGGACGCTTGGCCGCCCGCTCTTCAAAAAAGGCTCCGCACACCGCCGCGAAGCGGTTTTGAACCGTGTGCGGATGGGATCGGCGCTGCGCCGGTAACCGGAAGAAGCCTTTTTCATCCGAAAGATCGCCGGATCAACCGGCGGCGAAAGGGGGGCGGCTGATGCGTATCACCAGCCGGGACAACCGCTATGTCAAGGAGATCCGCCGCCTGCTGGCGGACGCCAAATACCGTCGGGAAAGCGGCCGCTTCGCCATCGAGGGCGTCCGGCTGTGCCGGGACGCCGTCCGGTCGGGGGTGAAGGTCGAGGTGTTCCTTTATACGCCGAAGGCTGCGCGGCAATACGCCGAGGCGCTGGAGGAAATGGGAACCGCCTGCGGCGGAGGGATGGAGATCGCCGAGGAATTATCGGATTATATGGCGGATACCGCCGCCCCGCAGGGGGTATACGGCATCTGCCGGGTTCTTGACAATCGGCCCGCGTGCGATACAATGAAAACAACCGGCCGCCTGTTGGGGCTGGAGGATATCCAGGATCCGGCCAATCTGGGCGCGGTCATCCGCACGGCGGAGGCGCTGGGATTGGAGGGGCTGCTGCTGTCGACGGGCTGCTGCGATCCCTACAATCCCAAGGTGCTGCGGGCCAGTATGGGCGGCGTTTTCCGCCTCCCGCTGTATCCGGTGGGGGAGATGGCGGCCGCGGTGGAGCGGCTCCGCCTGGCGGGCCGCCGCTGCTTCGCCTGCGTGCCCGACGGGGAAGCGGCCTCCATCTGCTCCATCGAGTGGCGGTCGGAGGACGTCTGTCTGATCGGCAACGAGGGAAACGGCCTGCGGGAAGCGACGACGGCCGCCTGCGACGGGCGGATCACCATTCCCATGGCGGGGCGGGCGGAATCCCTTAACGCCGCTATGGCGGCGGGGATTGTGATGTGGGAAACCATGCGGGCCCGGAAGACCTGAACCACATTGTGAGAAATGTTTCACCCAAGGGGAAAGGGGGAAACCATATGGATGCGCGCATATATTGGTGCTGGCTGCAGCTAGCCCTGCCGCCGGGCAACCGTTTGGCCGGCCCTTTGCTGGAGCGGTTCGGAGGCGCCGGGGAGATCTATGAGGCGGGGGAAGGAGCGCTGCGGGAGGCGGAGATACCCGAGCCCGAGCTGACCCGTCTGCTGAACAAGGAGCTGGGACCCGCCCGGCGGCTTCTGGCGGCGGCGCTCGCTTTGCCGGAGGGCTGGGTCATGACGCCGGACGACGTCGGATACCCGCTGCAGCTCCGGGAGCTGGATGACCTTCCGCTGCTTCTTCACGGCCTGGGGACCATGCCGCCCACGGAATACGAGCCCTGCATCGGCATGGTGGGTACCCGGAAGGCCCGGGAAATCGGGATGGACGCTGCCTACCGGATCGGCTACGGCCTGGCGGCCGGCGGTATGACGGTGGTGAGCGGCGGCGCCGTGGGCATTGACGGGGCTTCCCTGACCGGCGCGCTGGACGCCGGGGGACGGGTCGTTTCCATCCAGGCTTGCGGGCTGGATGTGGACTATCCGGCGGAAAACCGGGAGCTGCGCCGGCGGATCCTGAAGACGGGCGGGATGCTCATCAGCGAATATCCGCCCGGAACGCCGCCCTTGCCTCATCATTTTCCCGTGCGCAACCGTTTGATCAGCGGCATGGCGGCGGGGGTGTGCGTGGTGGAGGCGGGGTCCCGCAGCGGGGCCCTGATCACCGCCTCCCACGCCAGGGAACAGGGGCGGGATGTGTTTGCCGTGCCCGGCGAGATCCTCACCGCGGCCAACAGCGGCTCCAACCGCCTGATCAAGCAGGGAGCCCGCCTGGTGGACAGTGCGGTGGAGATCTTGGAGGAATACCGGTGGCGTTTCTCCGGTTTGCTGGATTTTGAAGAAGCGGAGCGGGCGCGGGACGTTCGCCGCCCGACGGTGGGCCGCGGCGCGGACCGGACGAAAAAACCGCCGTCATGCGCGGCTGCAGAAACCTCCGCGCCCGGCGGTTTATCCCGGCCGCCGGAAAGAAAAGAAGGGCCCGAGAGGGAGAGGGTCTGCCCCGACGAGGTGACCGGCTTTGCCCGGACCGTGTACGAGCTGCTGGAGAAGCAGCCCCTGCATATCGATGAATTGGCCGCCTTGTCCGGTCAGCCCGCCTCCCTGGTGTTGGCAGCTCTGACCCAGTTGGAGATCGCCGGCTGTGCGGCGGGGGAAAGCGGCCAGCGTTACCGCCGGACGTGAGGGGCGGGCGTTCTTTTATCTTTTTCGCCTGACTGGCGAATGATTCCGAGAACCCAAAGCAGAGATGCGTTGAGTATAGTAATGACGGGTGGTGCCTGTGTGTCCAAACTGGTAATTGTGGAGTCTCCTGCGAAAGCGAAGACCATCAAAAAATATCTCGGCCCGGGCTATGAGGTGGTGGCCTCTATGGGCCATATCCGGGATTTGCCCAAAACCCTGCTGGGGGTGGATATCGAGCACGGCTTCAAGCCGCGGTATGTGGATATTCCCGGCAAGACGTCCTTGATCCGGCAGCTCAAAACCATGGCGGCGGACAGCGACGGGGTGATCCTCGCCACCGACCCGGACCGGGAGGGGGAAGCTATTTCCTGGCATCTGGCCCAACTGCTGAAGGTGGATCCCCAGGGAGACAACCGGGTCACCTTCAACGAGATCACCAAAAACGGCGTCACCCAGGGGATGGAGCATCCCCGCAAGCTGGATATGGATCTGGTGAACGCCCAGCAGGCCAGGCGGATCCTGGACCGGATCGTGGGCTATAAGCTCAGCCCCTTTCTGTGGAAGAAGATCCGCAAGGGACTGTCCGCCGGACGGGTCCAGTCGGCGGCGGTGAGCATCATTGTGGACCGGGAAAACGAGATCCGGGCCTTTGTCAGCGAGGAGTACTGGTCGTTGGATGCGCTGCTGTCCGACACCCCCGAGGGCAGGCCTTTTCCCGCCCGGTTCCACGGCACACCGGCGGGTAAAATAAAGATTGAGAATAAGGAGCAGGCGGACGCCATTCTGGAGAAGCTGCGGCAGGCAACTTTCCTGGTCAGCGCCGTCAAGCGGGGCACCCGGCAGATTTCTCCCGCCCCCCCCTTCATCACCTCCACCATGCAGCAGGAGGCCAGCCGCAAGCTGGGCTTCGCCGCCCGGCGGACCATGAAGGCTGCCCAGGAGCTGTACGAGGGCGTGGAAGTGGAAGGGATCGGCGCCATCGGTCTGATCACCTATATGCGCACCGACTCCCTGCGGATTTCGGAGGATGCCCGCAAGGAGGGGAACGAGTATATCAAGGAACGGTACGGAGAGAAATACCTGCCGGAAAAGCCCCGGTATTTCAAATCCCGCAACAACGCCCAGGACGCCCACGAGGCGATCCGCCCCTCCGTGCCCTCCCTGACCCCGGAGCGG
>CAKTTT010000055.1 GCA_934615635.1 uncultured Eubacteriales bacterium
GCGATGGAATCCCCCAGCACCTGAATCTTCCGATCGGTGGGCGGCGGGGGCGCTTCAAACAGCTTCGCCCCTTGGGAGAGGCGGATGCGATGGATGCAGATGTCCCCGGCGTTGGATTCGCTGCGCTTGAGAATGCGCACCGTGTGGCGCTTCCCCGCTTCCAGGTCGGTCGCCACCTCCTGCCAGCCTGCCTGCCGAATGGGCAGGGCGATGGGCTCTCTGTCGTCGATGATGATCGTCACATAATGAAAATACCCTTCTTTATAGGCGGAGGCCGACAGGTAAACCGCCAGCTCCGTCCCTTCAAAGGCGAAAGCCACCCCCGCGGCGCTGTTGCTGAAACCGAAGGCCCCCTTATCCGCCGCCACATGGTGCCTCCCTATCAGCGTCACCGTCTTACCCGTCACCTGAAACTCATTGGATTCCAAGGCAATCTCCCCTTCCTGCAGCGACGGCTGCGAAGCCGATGCCGAGCCATCGGCCTCCGGGGCGCTGCTTCCGCTTTCCGGCGACCGGCAGCCCGCCGGCAGCACCGCCAAAAGACCGATCAGGAGCAGCACCGCCGCTCTCGTTTTCATCGTTTTTTTCATCGTCCATCCCGCCTCCCTGCTGCGCCGGTCAGCAGCCCAGCGCGTTGAGAATCATCTGTGCGTAAACGATCACGCCGAAATCATTGGGGTGGTTGACGTTGTTCCCCGAATAATCGGTGTGCCGCTTGCCCAGCTCCTGCATGGACAGGAACATACTGTGCACCGGCACCACTCCCACAGCCAGATCGGTGCGCTCCTTCTGAATGGCGTACAACGCTTCCTCCTGCTCCTTGAGACGGTTCTGAGCGAACGTCTCCGCATCGCAGTTGGGCATCATGCAGGACACCAGCAGAAACTCGGTGTCGGGATTCTTGGCGTGGATGGTATCCATGATCTCCTCGATGTTGGCCCGGAAAGCCTCTCCGGAGGAAACCGCCTCGTTCATGCCGAAAGCGATCACCGTCAGATCCGGCTTTTCAGGATTGACCAGCTTATCGGCGTTCTGCTTTCCCCAAACGCTGGTGGTGCCGCCGATCGCTCGGTTGACCCGGGTGATACCGGTGTATCCGTATACGCTCTGGAGCTTTTTCGTCACAATTTCCGGCCAGGCCGGGGTATAGGGGGAACGGCCGCTTATCATCTCCGTTTCCGTCATGGTATCGGGATTCATCAGGGTCTCGTTCTGCCCGGAGGCCTCCATCCCCACGGTGATGCTGTCGCCGTAAAACGCCAGCTTCAGCTTCTCCTTGTTCGCCAGCTTGGCCGCGGTTTTGGGCAGGGAATCGATTTGGGATTCCGGCCGGATCCCCTTCCATCCGTCCGAATGGGTGTAGCACACCGCCACCTGATAAACCAGCCGTCCCGCCCCATTGACCCGCAGCGACTGGTCGGTCCCGGTGATCTTCAGCCAGGCGTTGTTGCCGTTGGTGGGCTCCCGGTATTCGCTCAACGGGAATACCGGGATGCGGGAATTCTCCGTGCGGACCAGGCGGTTGCCGCTGATCGTGTAATCCTTGCCCTCCTCGTAAACGGTCTGCAGATTATGGGAGCGAACGGACAAAATCTTGTCCGGCGCATACAGCAGGGTGCCGGAGACGATGGAGCCGTCCTCCTGCTCCATAAAGCAGATAGTCTCAAAATAAACCGTATCCCCCTCCCATATCTTCCGGGTAAACCTCTCCAGGTCGAACCGGTCGAAGTTGCCGTCCAGCGCCAGCTGGGAGGTGGTGGACGTCCCGGCAGCGGAGGCGGCGCTGTAGGGCCCGTCCACCGCCGCTCTTCCGCACCCCGCCATGGAAACAGCCAAAACCAATGAGGTCAACATGCTTCCCGTTTTCCGATAATTTCTGTTCATACACCCAACCCTTTCACTTGATGGATAGAGAATGACCCGACCGCATACGAATCTTTAGGAAAGAGTATAGCACAATCTGTAAAAATTTTCATCTATTTTCTGAAAAAACAGCGAGTATTCCATCATAGCCGCGGTAGAAACGATCTATCGCCTCCTGCAGCCGCCGGCTTTTCGATGCGGCTTTTACAAACGATGGGCACATGGCTTGCCCAAGGGTATAGGGCGGCATATATCAAGCCTCAGCCGCTTCCGCCTGTTATCCATCCCCACAGCGGCGGTTGGAGAGATGGAGGGGTTCCACACAGCCGGTCCCATGATGGAACGCCCCGTGCCTTTCCTCCCCACCCTAAACGGCAGGAGGCCGTACGCATGGCCTCTCTCGCTTTCTCACTCCCCCGGTCCGCTCCCCGGCACCGGGACGGACCCGTTATGTCCGCCAATTCCCCTTTACGCGGCCGATTCTTCAACCGGCCTCTTGCGGCTTCCCCTCCTCATCCGATACGATCCTCCTTCACATCCAAATCAACGCCACCCATAAAACGGATGGCATGGAGAAGCCCCAAAAAACGAAAGCCAGCGCCTAGAAGGCGCTGGCTTTCGCTCCGTTTATCAAGAAAGCGTTGCTCTTGCTTCAGCTCTTCGTCCCATCCATCACCCGTCTTGCGGCCGGCTGCTTGGACAACGCACCGTGGTCTGCCTGCTAAAGCAGCAAGTCATGAGAAAAACCTCCTCAATATTTTCGTTAGGTTGGCAGACCTTAACGGTAATCTATCGGGGAGGTTTTATGCTGTCCATAGCGAAGTCTTTTTCTCCACGGACATAGCCAGTGCTTGCCTTGTGAACAGAAAGCCCCCTGGCCCGCGACAAAGGCACGCCAGAGGGCCCGGCTTTTTCAGAGCTGGACAAACCCCATCTTTTTCATGGCCTTTTTCAGCGTCCGTTCCGCGACGGCGGAAGCCCGCTCGGCTCCCACGCGCATAAGCGATTCCAACTGGGCCTTGTCCTTCATCAGGGTATCGAACCGCTGCTGAATCGGCGCCAGGGCCTGCGCCACCGCCTCGCCCACCGCCAGCTTGAAGTCGCCGTAGCCACGGCCCTCAAATTCCCGGGCGATGTCGTCCGGCGTTTTGCCGGTGACGGCGGCGTAGATCTCGATCAGATTATTGACCCCATCCTTGCCTTCGCCCATGCACACCCGCGCCTCGCTGTCGGTCACCGCCCGCTTGAATTTGCGGATGATGGCGTCCTTGTCATCCTTGAGGGAGATGAAGGCGTTCTGGTTCTCGTCGGATTTGGACATCTTCTTGGCCGGCTCCTGAAGCGACCGGATCCGGGCGCCGCTCTGCATAATCAGCGGCTCCGGCAGGGTGAACACATTGCCGTAAAGATTGTTGAACCGGACGGCCACATCCCGGGTCAGCTCGCAGTGCTGCTTCTGATCCGCTCCCACCGGCACCACGTCCGGCTGGTAAAGCAGAATGTCCGCCGCCATCAGGGCGGGATAGGAAAAAAGGCCGGCGTTGATGTTGTCTGCGTGTTTCTGTGCCTTATCCTTGAACTGGGTCATGCGGGACAGCTCCCCGAATTGGGTATGACAGGCCAGCAGCCAGGCGAGCTGCGCATGGGCGGGCACCTGGGACTGAACGAACACCAGGCTTTTCTCCGGATCCATCCCGATGGCCAGCAGCAGGGCGAACATCTCGCTGATCTGCCGGCGGAATTTGGCGGGCTCCTGCCGGACGGTGATGGCGTGGAGATCCGCCACCGCCACGCAGCAGTCATATTCCTCCTGCATGGTCACCCAGTGGCGCATGGCGCCCAAGTAGTTGCCCAGGGTGGGCACGCCGGAGGGCTGGATGCAGCTCAACGCCCGCCGGCGGCGGGGCGTCTCATTAACAGTCGTTTCGCTCATTTCCATGTCATCCTTTCCCCATCAGCCTGCGTCAGCGCCGCAGAAATTCGGCGGCAAAGCCGCCCAGCCGCTCCAAGCCCTTCTCCATCGCCTCGTCGGTGGGGGTGGAGAAGTTCAGCCGGAAGGCCTGGCAGGGATCCTGCTCATTCACCAGGAACGCGTTGCCCGGCACCACCGCCACCTTGTGCTCCTTCACCGCCCGGGTGCAGAAAGCGCGCATATCCGCCCCCTCCGGCAGCTCGCACCAAATGAACAGTCCGCCCTGAATGGGATGATAAGCGATGCCGTGGGGGACCAGATGCTTCTCGATCAGCCCGGTCATCAGCCGGGCCTTTTGGCGGTAGATCGCCCGCAGTTTATCCAGATGGGCCTCATAATCGGTGCCGCTCATGAATTCGGCGGCGATCATCTGGGCCCATATGCCGGTGTGCACGTCCTCCCCCTGTTTGCAGACGATCATCTTTTTCAGCAGCGCCGCCGGTCCGATGGCATAGCCCACCCGGATGCCGGGGGACAGCACCTTGGAGAAGGTGCCCGCGTAGAGCACGATCCCGTCCTCATCCAGGGATTTGATCGCGGGCACGTGTTCCCCCTCGAACCGCAGGTCCCCGTAGGGGTTATCCTCCAGCACCAGCACGCCGTAGGCCTTGGCCAGCGCATAGAGCCGCCGCCTTTTGTCCATACTCATGGTGATACCGGAGGGGTTTTGAAAGTTGGGGATGGTATAGATCAGCTTGGCGGTGGGATTGGCCTGTAAAGCGGCCTCCAGCGCCTCCATATCCATGCCGTCCTCCTCCATGGGCACGCCCACCAGGCGGCCGCCCAGGGAACGGATGGAGTTGAGGGTGCCCACGAAGCTGGGCTGCTCACAGATGGCCACATCCCCGTCGTTGCACAGGGCCTTGACGCACAGCTCAATGGTCTGCTGCGCGCCGGAGGTGATGAGAATATCGTCAAAATCCCGACCGATGCCGTGCTTCTGCTTCATGTAGGCCGTCAGATGGCTGCGCAGCGGCCCATAGCCCTCGGTGGTGCTGTACTGCAGGGCGTCGATGGGGCGCTCGGTCAAAATCCGGTCGGAAATCCGCCGGATATCCTCCACCGGGAAGGCCTCCGGCGCCGGGTTGCCGGCAGAGAGGGAAACCACCTCCGGATCGGAGGCGTATTTGAGAATTTCACGGATGGCGGAAGGGTTCAGATTTTTGACATTGTCGGAAAAACGGAAGTCCATATCGTCACGTTCCTTTACGATGATTTCACACGCGGCGCAAGGGGCCGGCTGCGCATATACTCCTATTATTGTAGCATATATCGATTGACTTTTTCAACTAAAAACGGTAAAGTATTGAAAGAGATTCCCAAATAACGGAAATTGCGGTTTTCCCGCCCGGACGATTCCGGTTGGAAAGGATTGGTCACACCCATGACAGCACTGGACAGGCTCGCCGAAGCCATGTTTCCCACTATCGACAAAACACCGGAGGAGTATGAGGCCCTCTATCCTCCGCGACAGCTTCCCGAGGGAGCCCGGGTGACCCGCATCGCCCCCAGTCCCACCGGCTATCTGCATATCGGCACCCTGTATATGGCGATGATCGACCGCCTCACCGCCTCCACGCCGGGGAGCGTTTTCTACGTGCGGCTGGAGGATACCGACAAAAAGCGGGAGATGGAAGGCGGCGCGGACGATATCCTGGCCGGGCTCAACCACTATGGCTTGACCATCGACGAGGGCTTCGTGGCCCCCGGGACGGAGCGGGGGGCCTACGGCCCTTATCAGCAGAGCCGCCGGGCGGCGATTTACCAGTGCTATGTCAAGGAGTTGGTCCGACAGGGTCTGGCCTATCCCTGCTTCTGCACTCAGGAGCAATTGGACGAGGTGCGGCAGCGGCAGGAAGCGGAAAAGCAGCGCACCGGCTACTACGGCGCCTACGCCGCCTGCCGGGATCGGTCGCCGGAGGAGGCGCTGGAGGAAGTCCGCGCCGGCCGGCCTTATGTGGTGCGGCTGCGCTCCCCGGGCAGCGAGGAGCGGCGGATCAAATTCGACGACCTCATCCGAGGCGTGATCGAAATGCCGGAAAACGATCAGGACATCGTGCTGCTGAAGTCCGACGGCATCCCGACCTACCACTTCGCCCACGCGGTGGACGACCATCTGATGCGCACCACCCACGTCATCCGCGGGGACGAATGGATCGCCTCCACCCCCATCCATCTGCAGCTCTTCCGGCTGCTGGGCTTCAAGCCGCCGAAATACGTCCATGTCAGCCCCATCATGAAGGAGGACAACGGCGGCCGCCGGAAGATTTCCAAACGCAAGGATCCGGAGGCGGCGGTTCGCTTTTTTGCGGAGGAGGGATACCCGGCGGACTGCGTGATGGAATACCTGATGACCATCGCCAGCAGCGATTATGAAGACTGGCGGCGGCGCAACCCCGATGCGCCCCGAAGCGCCTATCCCTTCAATCTGAAGAAAATGAGCCCCTCCGGCGCCCTGTTTGATGCCGACAAGCTCAACGATGTGAGCAAGAACGTCATCGGCCGGATGGACGCTGAAACCGTCACCGCCGCCGTGCTGGAATGGGCGGCCGCCTACGCGCCGGATTTTTACGCCCTGCTCAGCCGGGATCCGGCCTATGCCAGGGGAATTTTCTCCATCGACCGGGGCGGCCCCAAGCCCCGCAAGGATCTGGCCAAGTGGGCGGATGCGCCGGACTACGCCGCCTACTATTTCGACGAAAGCTTCTCCGGCGCCTTCGAGCTGCCTGAGAATATCGACCCAGCGGATGCCGTCGCCATCCTGCAGGCTTATCGGGAGGTATACGACCCCTCTTTGGACAAGCAGGCGTGGTTCGATTCCGTCAAGGCGCTCTGTCCCGCCCTGGGCTTCTGCCCGGAGGTCAAGGAATACAAAAAGAATCCCGGCGGCTACAAGGGTCACGCCGGGGATGTCAGCACCGTCATCCGGCTGGCCGCCACTGGCCGCCGGAACACCCCGGATCTGTGCGGCATTTTGCAGCTTCTGGGCAAGGAACGGGTGCTGGACCGTCTGGACCGGGCCGCCGCCCGGCTGAAAGCTTGAGGAGGATAGGAATATATGACGGAGGAAAAAGCGGTCTCCGGCGCGCCGGAGGAAGCCGCGGGAAATTTTATTCATGAGATCGTGGCGGAGGAACTGGCTCCCGGCGGCCGATGTGAAGGCATGACGGTGGTCACCCGCTTCCCGCCCGAACCCAACGGCTATCTGCATATCGGCCACGCCAAAGCCATCAACATCGATTTCGGCACCGCCGAGAAATTCGGCGGCGTCTGCCATCTGCGGATGGACGACACCAATCCCAGCAAGGAGGACGTGGAGTACGTCGACGCCATCCAGCAGGACATCCACTGGCTGGGCTATGATTGGGGCGACGGTTTCTATTACGCCTCGGATTATTTCGACGCCATGTACGACATCGCCGTCTCCTTCATCAAAAAAGGGCTGGCCTATGTCTGCCAGCTCACCCCGGAGCAGATGCGGGAAAACCGGGGGGATCTCACCCATCCGGCGGTCAGCCCCTACCGGGATCGGCCGGCGGAGGAGAGCCTGGATCTCTTCGCCAGGATGAAAGCCGGGGAATTCCCCGACGGGGCTATGACCCTGCGGGCGAAAATCGATCTGGCCAGCGGCAACTTCAATATGCGGGACCCGGTGCTTTACCGGATCAATCACGCCCATCACCACCGACAGGGGGACAAATGGTGCATCTATCCCATGTACGATTTCGCCCATCCCCTGGAGGATGCGCTGGAGGGGGTGACCCACTCCCTGTGCTCCCTGGAATTCGAAGATCACCGTCCCCTATATAATTGGGTGCGGGACAACGCGGAGCTTCCCGCCAAACCCCGGCAGATCGAGTTCGCCCGGCTGAACATCAACCACACGGTCATGTCCAAACGCAAGCTGCGCAAGCTGGTGGAGGAAGGGTATGTTTCCGGATGGGACGATCCCCGGATGCCCACCCTGTCCGGACTGCGCCGCCGGGGGTATACTCCCGGCGCCAT
Organism: uncultured Eubacteriales bacterium; assembly: GCA_934615635.1. Taxonomy (GTDB): domain Bacteria; phylum Bacillota; class Clostridia; order Oscillospirales; family Acutalibacteraceae; genus CAKTXU01. Next base: position 7,841 of record CAKTTT010000055.1, read on the forward strand.
CCGGAATTTCCTGGATCGCATCGGGGTGGCCAAGGTTCCCGGCACGGTGGAGGTGGCGCTGCTGGAGCATTGCCTGCGGGAGGATCTCAACCAGAACGCCCCCCGGGCCATGGCGGTGCTGCGGCCGGTGCGGCTGACCATCACCAACTATCCGGAAGGGGAAAGCGAAACCTTCTCCACGGATATCAACCCCGCCCATCCGGAAGCGGGTACGCGCCCTGTCGCCTTCTCCCGGCACCTGTGGATCGAGCGGGAGGACTTCCTGGAAGAGCCGGTGAAGGGCTATTTCCGTCTTTATCCCGGCAACGAGGTGCGGCTCAAATCCGCTTATGTGATCCGCTGCACCGGCTGCGTGAAGGATGACCGGGGCAACGTGACGGAGGTTCTGGCGGAGTACGACCCCGCCACCCGCGGCGGCAACACCCCGGACGGCCGGAGAATCAAGGGCACCATCCACTGGGTGGAGAGGGCCACGGCGGTGGATGCAGAGGTGCGGCTGTACGACAGCCTTTTCCTGGATCCCAATCCCGACGCCGGGGATAAGGATTTTCTCGACTGTCTCAATCCCGCCTCTCTGGAAACCCTCACCGGCTGCAAGGCCGAGGCCTTCCTGGCCGGAGCCGAGGCACCGGCGGCCTTCCAGTTCCTGCGGCTGGGCTACTTCTGTGTGGACAACGTGGATGCGGGACCGGGACGGCTGGTATTCAACCGCGCCGTCTCGCTGAAGGACAGCTTTAAAAAATAGCACCGGATACAATCAAAACTCCCGGCGAAATTGGCGGTATAAATAGACCTTAAAAGTTCCTGATGTCGGCAACCCGCTCGAGACGCGCTGGAATTCCTTTCCCTTGCAGCATTTTCCCTGCGGCCCGTTAACAGGCATACCTCCACCGTTTGTTTTTCTGTTTTAGCGACCTGCTTCGCTTGATGTTTTCGACACAGCCGCTGGTTTCCCTAACAAGAAAGAGGGGAGGGCCGCGGCGGCTTCCCGTCGTAACAAGCGCGGCGGCGCAGATTTTGACGCCTGTCCGGCGGCGGCTCGGAGTTCCGGCAAAAACCTCGTTGACGGCGAGCCGAATAGCGCGTCGCCAAGGCATAAGATTCTACACGGCTCTGAAAAAGCAAGGCTCCTGGTTCACCAGGAGCCTTGCTTTTTTCATCTTTTCATTGTCGGAATATCCAGCTTCCGCTCATATCATAAAAGGCTGCCTTCCGCAGAGGCGTATATTCCGCCCGAACTTCGCATTCCGGGAATCGGCAGCTCCACCCCTCATAAACCGATGGCGAAGGCCCTGCCCTCTATTCGCGGATAATGCCATAGGGCGTGCTGCAGCGGGGAAACCTCTTCCTATGGGCTCCGGGAAAAAGCGCAGAACAGCCGTTGGCCGTCCACCTGGCACCGTACTATTGGATTGACGAAGCAACGGACAATTCACCAGCGATTCCCCTGACAAATTCCGTTCCAGACACCCGGCGGCTTGCGGCCAAAATCCGCGTCCGCAGCAAAACGGACCGCCTACAGCGCCCAGGTATCGAGCAGATTCTCTCCTCCTTCAGGATACGCTCCCAGCATGACGCACGGTTCCAAAAAACCGAGCGGCGGTTCGCCCTCGCCGCCTGGCCGCGATAGCCGGAGAAACGGGAATCAACGGATGCGCCAACCCCCTGTTGGCAAGCGGCCGTTCCACCAGCCGCTGACAAGCTCGCCGGACACAGCAGCAGTTGCGCCTGTTCGACCCTGCCGATGATTTCGGGCCCCTCCCCCGCCTCTCAACGGATTCATCTCCTGCTTTTGCCCGCCCGCTCTTTCCCTTCCCGATAAAATATCCGGCGCCTGTTATATAGAACACAGGCGCCGGAAAAAAACACCGAATTTTGTAAAAATATAGTGGCAAACCAAAAGCGATTGTGATATAATTAGTGGCGAAAAGGTATTGAAAAATACCGCGCACAGCCATATCGGTTTTCCAACCGCTTGATTTCTGCCCCCGGGAAGGGATCCCGCCTTAGGCCTTGAGCAACTGCTCCGCGGCGGCCCGCAGGGCGGCGGCCATGGCATCGGCGGCGGCCACGTCCGCTCCGGTTGCGGTGATATAGGATTTGATCTTGGGCTCGGTCCCTGAAGGACGTACGATCACGCCTGCCCCCTTCTCCAGCCCAAAGGAGAGGACATTGGATTTGGGCAGATCCAGCTTGACCGTTTCGCCGGTGAGCAGATCCGTCTGTTCGGAGGCCTGATAATCGGAGAAACGCACCACCCGCAGCCCCGCAATGGAAGCGGGCCGCTTCTCCCGCAGAGAGGCCATCAGCCGCTGCATGGCGGCCATACCACTGGCTCCCTCGAATTCCGCATTGAGGAGGGAGTGACGGAAAACGCCGTATTCGGCGTAGAGCTCCTCCAGCACCTGCAGCAGGTTCTTGCCCTGCTTGCGGTAATAGGCGGCCATTTCACAAATAAGCATGGAGGCCACCACCGCATCCTTGTCCCGGACATAGGTGCCCGACAGATAGCCGTAGCTCTCCTCAAACCCAAAGATATACCGCTCCGGATGCCCCGCTTTTTCCAGCAGGCCGATCTGCTCGCCGATATATTTGAAACCGGTGAGAACCTCCACCATACGGCAGCCGTATTTCTCCCCGATGCGGGTGGCCAGGTCGGTGGTGACGATGGTTTTCACCACCACCGGCTCCTCCGGCAGATCCCCTTTGGCGGCGCGGCAGGACAGAATATAGTTAAGCAGCAGGCAGCCCACCTCGTTGCCCGTCATCAGGGTGTAGTCCCCCCCGTTCCGCACGGCGATGCCCACCCGGTCGCAGTCGGGATCGGTGGCCAGCAGCAGATCAGGCTCCTCCCTTTCCGCCAGCTTGAGCGCGCAGCCGAAAGCCTCCCGGATTTCGGGGTTGGGATAAGGCGCGGTGGGGAAGCGGCCGTCCGGCTTCTCCTGCTCCGGTACCACGGTAACGGAGGAAACGCCGATGCGGCGCAGCACCTCCCGGACAGGCTTGTTCCCCGTACCGTTGAGGGGGGTGTAAACCACCTTGAGCGGCGTTTCGGCGCACACGCCGGGGTTCACCTGCCGGGAGAGGACATTACGCAGGAAATCCTCCACCAGCGAATCGGGAATCATGGTGATCCGGCCGTCGGCCAGCGCCTGGTGGAAATCGACGGTCTTAACGTCCTCAAACAGGTCCACTTCACGGATACACGCGGTGACCTCGCCGGCGTCGTGGTCGGTCATCTGGCAACCGTCCGGGCCGTAGCACTTGTAGCCATTGTATTTTGCCGGGTTGTGGCTGGCCGTGACCATGATGCCCGCCTGACAGCCCAGCTCCCGTACCGCGAATGACAGCACCGGGGTGGGATTCAGCTCTCCGAACAGATGGACGGCAATGCCGTTGGCCGCCAGCACGCAGGCGGCTTCCCGGGCAAAACGGTCGGATTTGATCCGGCTGTCGTAGGAAATCGCCACCGCCGCCCGGTCGTACCGGGCGTTGAGATAATCCGCCAGCCCCTGGGTGGCCCGGCGCACGGTGTACACGTTCATCCGGTTGTCACCGGCGCCCAGCACGCCCCGCAGGCCGCCGGTGCCGAATTCCAATTCCCGGTAAAACCGGTCCCGGATTTGCTCCTCGTCGTTTTCTATTTCCGCCAGTTCTGCGGTCAGATCCGGGTCGTCCAGCGCCCGTTCCCGCCAAAGCGTGTATTTTTCTACCATCGGCTTGTCCAACATGCGGCAGCCTTCCTTTCCAGTGTTTTCCTATATCATACACCAAACGGCCGCCTTAATGCAAGGAAAATGGCGGCGGATCCGGTCGAAGGGCAAATTTTCACCGAAAAATCCGGAACGGATAAAAAGCAGCCCCTCTAGGATGGATCCCCTGGAGTTACAGCCGCAGGGATTGCATCCTGTCGCAGTAATACTGGACGTTTTCATATTTGGCGTCCGGCGGGATCCGATGATCCGGGCAGGGGATGTAGCCGCCCATGGCCATCAAGGGCTTCAGCCGCTCGATCTCCCGGTCCACGGCGGCGTAATCCGCGGCGAACACCCGTTTATCCATGCCGCCGACCCCCCTGACCGTCCTGCCGTATCTTTCCCGCCAGGGGGCGATGCTGGCGTTCCATGTCCCCACCTCGATGGGGAACATGACGTTGACGCCGTTTTCCAGCCAAATGGGAAGCAGGGTGTCGATCAGGCCGTCGCAATCCAGGGAAACCAGGCCGATGCCATGTTCCCGCGCCAGCGTTGTTATCCGGCGATAATAGGGCCCCGCCAGCTCCCGGAAGACGCTGGGAATCACCAGCGGCCCGTTCTTAAAGCAGATATCCTCCCAGAAATGGAGATAATCGAAGCCGTCGTAGGCTTCCAGCGCCCGCTCCACGCCCTGGCAGGACAGCTCCCC
>CAKTTT010000056.1 GCA_934615635.1 uncultured Eubacteriales bacterium
TTATTATAGCGGAGAGCAATATACGGGTATGCACACCAGCGACGGCAAGGACGTGGGAGCGATCCTGGACGCCAGCGGAGGACTGTACGGCATCTACTTTTGCTTTTGGTGCGGTTAGCGAACCTGCATCCATTCTAGCAAAAGGAGGTTTTCCTTGTATCTAAAGATTTTTATTCTCACCAGCATAGCTGGTGTTTTTTCACTAAAGCTCCATACAAAAGCGGTTTCATCACCTGAAAAGGGCAATGAAACCGCTTTTGTCTCAACAGAGCAACCGATAATCGGCAGATAAGCACAAATCCCCGGTGGGGAATAGGGTGCAAGGAGACGCGTTCCTTATACCTCCGGCTTGGCAACGCTTGCATTGAAGCGATCCAGCAGGAGAGCGGCGATAATCCCCACCGCCAGACAGATCAGATTGACGATACATTGGGTGACGGAGGCGGCAAAGCTCTGATAGGGAACGATCATGACGGTCGCCGCGATCACAATACCGATGATGGCATGGAAGGCCAGGGAATAATGCCGATCAAACAGGGCGTTGACCGCCTTCGCCAGAAGAATAACCGTGATAAGGGCGCCCAGGCCGCCGGGAAGCAGGACGCTCATGTCCAAATGCCCGATGCCGTCCACAAAGGGGGTATAAAGGCCCAGCGGCATCAAAAGGGTGGAAAAGCTCATGCCGGGGGCGATCACGCTTAAAGCGAGACAGAAGCCGCAGAAAAGATACCAGGCAAAGTTGGGGATGATTTTCACGGAGGAAAACTGCAGCCCGAGAAGCAGGGCGAAAACGATCACCATGGCGGCGACGAGGGAAATGTAAGAGCCTTTGCTTCTCCCTTTTTCGCCGGCCTCACGGAAAAGAGAGGGCATCATGCCGGCGATAAGCCCCACAAACAGGCAAACCGAGGGCGCCGGGTATTTTTCCAGAAAAAAGGACAGCAGATTGGCAATTCCCATAAAGCCGATTCCCAGGCCGATAATCACCGGGAGAAGCTTGGGTACATGGGTCTTGAAATGGCGCAGCGGGTGAGAGAGCAGCTCCATAATGGGTTTGTAAATGCCGAACACCACACAAAGCACGCCGCCGGAGATTCCCGGAAGAACCGCTCCAAGCCCGATAAAAGCCCCTTGTATCACGCGGAACAGGACGCGCAAAATCGACAGCTTATTCGATGATTCCTTTTCCATAACATGATCCTCTCTTTACATCAGTCTTATCGAATCAAGAACAGATCCATTATACCCCGCTTTTTCAGCCGGTCAACCCCATACGCCCTCCTGCGTCAAAATACGACTGAAAAATTTGTCCTCCGGGGTGTCCACCCAGTGAATAGATATGCCGGTCCAGGCCGAAGTAGTAAAAAAACGGGAGAAAATTTAAACAGGATTGTGGTAAAAGTAGGAACTTCCACCCTCACAAACGAAGTGGGAAAAAGCAATCTGCGCGCCTTTGACCGCCTTGCGTGCGTCCTGTCGGATATCCGGAATATGGGCTATGAAGTGATTTTGGTATCCTCCGGTGCGATTGCGGTGGGGACAAATAAGCTGAACATGAAAGAGCGGCCTTCCAGCATGCGTATGAAACAGGCCGCCGCCGCGGTAGGGCAATGCAGTATTATATACCTATACGATAAATTTTTCGGGGATTACGACAAGTCAATCGCCCAAATCCTGCTTAATGCGGAGGATATGGAACAGGAAGAAAAGAAAGAAAACCGGCTCCCGGAAAGCCTTGGTAGGCTTCCGAAAGCCGGTAAAAAGCCGGTAATCGATCATGCTCGGTCATACAAGGGATTTATAGGTGACAGGCCTCCGCTTCCGGGTCGGGAAGCTCTCCCACGATGGGAGTGGGATCGATGCCTTGCCGCCGGTAATAGTCGGCAATGGCGGCCTTGATGGATTGCTCCGCCAAAACGGAGCAGTGGATTTTATTGGCGGGCAGACCGTCCAGCGCCTCCACCACCGCTTTGTTGGACAGCTTCAGAGCCTCCTCAATGGTGCGGCCCTTGATCATCTCAGTGGCGATGGAGCTGGTGGCGATGGCGGAGCCGCAGCCGAAGGTTTTGAACTTGACGTCCGCAATCCGGCCATCCTCCACCCGAATATACATCTTCATGATATCGCCGCATTTGGCGTTCCCGATTTCCCCGATGCCGTTGGCATCGGGAAGCTCCCCGACGTTGCGGGGATTGGTGAAATGGTCCATAACCTTGTCGCTGTAAAACGCAGCCATTTTCAAATCCTTCCTTTCCTTGTTTCAGGGATTTTCCGCTTGTATTTTCTCCCACAGGGGGGACATATTCCGCAGATAGGAAACCACCTCGGGAACGCACTGAAGAATGTATTCCACATCCTCCGCGGTGGTTTCCTCCGACAGGGTGAGCCGCAGGGAACCGTGGGCCACCGCATGTTCCAGGCCGATGGCCAGGAGCACATGGCTGGGATCCAGCGAGCCGGAGGTGCAGGCGGAGCCGGAGGAAGCGCAGATGCCCATGAAATCCAGCCGCAGCAGCAGGCTTTCTCCTTCGATCCCTTCAAAGCTGATATTGACGTTGCCCGGAAGCCGGCGGATTCGATCTCCGTTGAGACGGCTGCGGGGAATGGTCAGCAGGCCGTCGATCAGCCTGTCCCGCAGGGCGGAAACCCGGCGAGCGTTTTCCTCCATGCCGCCGCAGGCGATCCGAAGAGCCTCCGCCATCCCCACGATACCGGCGGTGTTTTCCGTGCCCGCCCGGCGATTCCTCTCCTGGGCGCCGCCGTCGATCAGATTGCCGAAGCGCAGCCCCTTGCGGACCAGCAGCGCGCCGATGCCCTTGGGGCCGTGGAACTTGTGGGCGGAAAGGGACAAAAGATCGATCTTCATGGCGGTAAAATCCACCGGAACATGGCCCACCGCCTGAACGGCGTCGGTATGAAACAGCACGCCTCGTTCCCGGCAGATTTCACCGATTTCCGGGATGGGCTGGATGGTGCCGATCTCATTGTTGGCGAACATGACGGAAACCAGCGCGGTGTCCGGCCGGATCGCCCGGCGAAGATCATCCAGCCGGATCAGGCCGTTTTCGTAAACAGGAAGCAGCGTGATCTCGAAGCCGTCTTTTTCCAAGGCGTTCAGGGAATGGAGCACCGCGTGATGCTCGAACTGGGTGGAGATGATATGCTTTTTTCCCTTGCCCGCCTGTTGACGGGCGACCATCTTCAGCGCCCAGTTGTCCGCTTCGCTGCCGCCGGAGGTGATGAACACCTCGTCGGGGCGGCAGCCCAGATTTTCCGCGATGCTCTCCCGGGCGGCGGTTACCCCCTCCCGCGCCTCCTGCCCGAAGGCGTAGAGGGAAGAGGGGTTGCCGTATCGTTGGGTGAGATAGGGCATCATTTTATCCAGCGCCTGAGGCGACAGCCGCGTGGTAGCGGCGTTATCCGCATATACAAAGCGTTTCATAGCTCGCATCCTCTCTATAGTCTATCGAATTAGTAGGATTCCCTGCAAAAACAAATATATACCATTTTAGTGTAGATTACAAGTCCCCAAAGGAAAAAATTTAGCGGTTGACGGTATATTTTGAGAGACAGAGCGGAGGAGCCCCTTTCACGCGTTTTCCCGCCCGCCGACGAGGGCGTTTATGCGTCACGGCTGCTTGAAGCGTTCGCTCTGGGCCACGGCCAGCCGATCGCAGCGTTCGTTTTCCGGGTGGCCCTGATGGCCCCGCACCCATATAAGCCTCACCTCATGGAGGTCCAGCAGGGTCAGGAGCTTGTCCCACAAATCCGCGTTGAGGGCGGGCTTTTTGTCCGCTTTTCGCCAGCCATTGCGCTTCCAGGCCCTGGCCCAGCCCTTTTCGATGCCGTCGATGAGATAACGGGAATCGCTGCAAAGGGTGACCCGGCAGCGTTCCTTCAGCGCGGCCAATCCTTCGATGGCGGCGGTCAGCTCCATACGGTTATTGGTGGTCTGGGGCTCTCCGCCGGACAGCTCCTTTTCCCTGCCGCCGAAGCGCAGGATCGCCCCCCAGCCCCCCGGGCCGGGATTTCCAGAGCAAGCGCCGTCGGTGAACAGTTCAACCTCTTTCATGATCCGCATACCGCCATTCCGTCGATGTATTTTTCAAATCCTGCATCCCTGTTAAAAGCCGCCGGCGCTGGACTGAAGCGGCTTTTCTATTATAACAAAAAAAATCCTGGAAACAAGAGTTAGTTTGTCTCTTTCCTGCCCATACTACAGACAGACGGGGAATCCGTTCCCTATATGTCAGGCATCAGCGAGAGGAAGGGACAACAAACCATGCAAGCAATTATTATGGCGGGCGGCGAGGGATCGCGTCTGCGCCCGCTCACCTGCGACATTCCCAAGCCCATGACCAGGCTGTGCGGCCGCCCGGTGCTGGAATATATTTTGGATCTGCTGGACGCTCATGAGATCCGGGAGGCCGCTATCACCATGCAGTACCTGCCGGGCGCCATCACCGCTCATTTTGAAGAACGCTATAAGGGGCTGCGGCTACGCTTCGTGGAGGAGGAGAAGCCGCTGGGAACCGCCGGCTGCGTCCGCTTCGCCGCGGGAAAGGCGGCGGACAACCGGGAGGAAATCCTGGTAATCAGCGGGGACGCCCTGACCTCCGTCGATCTCACCGCCGCTCGGGAGTTTCACCGGCAGAAAGGCGCCGCCGTCACCCTGGTGGTCACCCATGTGGAGGATCCCCGGGAATACGGATTGGTGGAATACGCCCCGGACGGGCGGGTGACGGGTTTTCTGGAAAAACCGGGCTGGGCCCAGGTGGTCACCGACGCCGCCAACACGGGGATATATATCCTGTCCCCGGAGGTGCTGGACCACATCCCCGCGGGACGGCCCTTCGACTTTGCCAAGGATCTCTTTCCCCAGCTTTTGCGGGACGGTATGCCCTTGTATGCCTATGAAACCGAGGCCTATTGGTGCGATATCGGAGACCTGCATTCCTACGTGACCTGCCAGCGGGACATTCTGGAGGGGAAGGTGGACGGCGTCGGCGCGCCGGACGGCCTGCTGCTGAAGGGGAAGCGGCCGGAGGGGAATTATGTGCTGATTCCTCCGGTGTATATCGGCGAAGGGGTACAGATCGGGGAGGCGGCCCAGATCGGCCCTTTTGCGGTGCTGGACGACGGCTGCCGGGTGGGGTGCAACGCCCGGATCCGGGAATCGGTGCTGCTGGAGAGCAGCTATGTGGGGGACGCCGCGGCCATGACCGGGGCGCTGCTGTGCCACGGGGCCTCCGTCCGCCGGGGAGCCTCTCTCTTCGAAGGGGTGGTGATCGGCGAGGGCAGCGTGGTGGGGGATCACGCCGCCGTGCTGCCGGAGGTGAAGATATGGCCGGGCAAAACGGTGGAGGACAACACCTCCCAAAAGGATAATCTGCGGGACGGCAGCCATCAGCCCTCCCTGCTGGACGACAACGGTTTCAGCGGGGAAACCGGCGTAGAGCTGACCCCGGAATTCTGCGCCCGGCTGGGGGCGGCCATAGGCAGCCTGGTCAAGGGCGGCAAGGTGGCGGTGGGATGCAGCCACGATAAGGCGGCCGCGGTGCTGAAGATGGCCCTTGTCTCAGGCATCCTTTCGGTGGGCGGTGGCGTGTGGGATTTCGGCGCCTGTATCTCCCCGCAGTTCGATTATTTCGCCGGCTTCAGCCGGATCGGCACCGGCGTATACGTCGCCGGCGGCGCCAAGGGATGCATCCGTCTGCTGGCGGAGGGGGGGCTTCCCGCCACCCGCTCCATGGAACGATCGGTGGAATCCCGGCTGGCCACCGGCAATTTCAGCCGGGTGGGCTGGGAGGATATGCAGGAGGCGGTCAGCATGGCGGATATGCGCCAGCTATACCGGCAGGAGCTGATCAATATGGCGCCGGAGGGACTGGGCGGCCTGCGGGCGGAGGTACGGGGCGCGGATTACGAGACCGTGCGGATGCTTTCCTTTGTCCTCTCCATTCTGGGATGTGAAGAGTCGGGCGGCATACGCCTGCATCTGGGAGCGGAGGGGCGGCGGCTGTCCATCTTCGACCCGGAAGCAGGCTATATCTGGCCGGAGCGGGTAACCGCCGCCCTATGCTATATGCGGCTGGAGGACGGCGGAGAGCTGGCTCTGCCCTACGACGCGCCGCTGGCGGTGGATGAGCTGGCCGCCCGCTACGGAAAAAGGATTCATCGGTATTTGAATTGTCCGGCGGACGGCTGCGACGCTGAGGCGCGCAGGCTGGCCGCGGAGCAGCCTTGGACGAGAGACGGCTTGATGGCGGCGGTGTATCTTCTTAGCTGGCTGAAAAGGAGGCGCACCACCCTGGCAAAGGTGCTGGAGAATCTCCCGGAATTTGCCGTCGCTACCAAAACCATTCGCTGCGAGGGCAATCCCGGCCGCATTATCCGTGGCCTACAGGCCAGAGGGGAGGAGGGCCCGGCGGAGGGGACTCGCATCCGGGAAAAGACCGGAGTCGTCACCGTGAGGCCCACCAAACGGGGAAAAAGCCTGGTACTGACGGCGGAGGCGGCGGATACCGAGATGGCGTCGGAGCTTTGCGGTCAACTGGAGCAGAGGCTGCAGATGGTTTTCCTTGACATTGCCGGGGAAAAACAGTAATATAAATGAAACAAGGTACAAAGGGCTGTTGTCAGACAGGTCTTTGTTCGTGAGCGGATGGACGGGACGCTTGTCCCTGTAAATATGGATACGGACGAAAATCGGTTCGGTTATCGAGGGTACGGGATAGTGTGAAGGTAAGCGGGCAGCCCCACTTTACGTGGGGCTCTTTTCCCGTGGGACGTGCGGAGATAACACACGGGACATAGAGTTTTATGCTCCTTTTACCCTTTTTCCCGCTTCTTCCCGCCGACCGGGCGCGTGTTATCGGCGAGATGGGGCCGTTAGTCCGGCCATTCAACATCATCCTCCTGTTAAGGGGGCGCGTAAGGATCTGCCATGAGGGCATGATCCGGTTTCCTTGTGCGTTTTACATGTGGTTTTATTTTTAGAATGGAGGAACTTTTTTGTGACAACGGAAAACAAGAAGGATACAACGGGAGCGGCTGCGGGCGCTGCCAAAAACGGCGGCAGAACGCCGAATCAGAAAAAGGGGACGCGGGGTCCCCGGGGTCCGCAGAAGGGCAGGGAAGGGAATAAGCCGGCTGCCGCCGCATCCGCCGCCCTTGCCCAGCCGGCCGCCAGGAAGGCGCCCGCTCCCGCTCAAACAGGCGGCAAAGCCGCCGCCACCGGGACGCAGCAGAAAAAAACGACCCGCTCCAACCGCGGGAGGCCGAAAAAGACCGCCGTCACCCCTGTCAAGCTGACGCCGCTGGGCGGTCTCAACGAAATCGGCAAGAACATCACCCTCTTTGAATACGGCGACGACGCTTTCTTGATCGACTGCGGCATGGCTTTCCCGGACGACGATATGCTGGGTGTGGACATTGTGCTGCCCGACTTCACCTATGTGGAGAAGAACAAGGACCGCATCAAGGGCATCGTGCTCACTCACGGGCATGAGGACCATATCGGCGGACTGCCCTATCTGCTCAAGCAGATGAATTTTCCCCTGTACGGCTCCCGGCTGACGCTGGCGCTGGTGGAATCCAAGCTCAAGGAGCATGGTCTGGCGGGCAAGGTGGCCATGAACGTGGTGGAAGCGGGCAGCGTCGTGAAATTCGGCGCGGTGTCGGTGGAATTTATCAGCGTTAATCATTCCATCCCCGACGCGATGGCTCTGGGGATCAAAACCCCCATCGGCTATGTGGTGCACACAGGGGATTTCAAAATCGACTGCACCCCCATTCAGGGGCGGATGATCGATCTGTGCCGGTTCGGAGAACTGGGCAAGCAAGGGGTGCTGGCCCTGCTGGCGGATTCCACCAACGCGGAACGCCCCGGCTACACCCCCAGCGAGCGGGTGGTGGGCGAAAGCTTCGCCAACCTCTTTAAAAAAGCGGAGCATAAGCGGATTATCATCGCCACCTTCTCTTCCAACCTGCACCGGATTCAGCAGATCATCGAGGCGGCCATCAAGGATGGCCGGAAGGTGGCGGTTTCCGGCCGCAGCATGATCAATTTCGTATCCATCGCCACCGAGCTGGGATACCTCAACGTGCCGGACGGGCTGATTGTGGACATCGACCTGATCAACCGTTATCCCAAGGATAAGATGACCATCATCACCACCGGCAGCCAGGGAGAGCCTATGTCCGCGCTGACCCGGATGGCTTATTCCGAGCATCGGAAGGTGGAGGTAGGGCCGGACGATTACATCATCATTTCCGCCACCCCCATCCCCGGCAATGAAAAAACCGTGGGCAAGGTGGTCAACGAGCTGATGAAGCGGGGCTGTGACGTGGTATATGAAAAGATGTACGACGTGCATGTCTCCGGCCACGCCTGCCAGGAGGAACTGAAGATTATCCACAGCCTGACCCGGCCGAAGTTTTTCATTCCGGTTCACGGTGAGCAGAAGCATCTGCAGAAGCACGCCAACCTGGCCAAATCCATGGGGATGAGTCCCAAAAACGTGCTGATTTCCGATATAGGCCGGGTGATCGAGATCACGCCGGACAAGATGGAGGTCACCGGCGTGGTGCCGGCCGGCCGGGTGATGGTGGACGGCCTGGGAATAGGCGACGTAGGAAGCATCGTGCTGCGGGATCGCAAGCATCTGGCCGAGGACGGCCTGATCGTCGTGGTTGCCGCCATCGATTCCTCTCTGGGCCAGGTGGTGACCGGCCCGGATATCGTCTCCCGCGGTTTTGTGTATGTGCGGGAGTCGGAGAAGCTCATCGACGACGCACGGGCCATCGCCCGGAGCGTGCTGGAGGAGTGCTGCCGGGAGCATGCCCATGACTGGACGGCCATGAAAACCAAGGTAAGGGATGAGCTGTCCCATATGCTGTTCCAGAAAACCAAGCGCAGCCCCATGATCCTGCCTATCATCATGGATGTATAAATGATATATAGCCGAAAGCGGGAAACGGCCATCCGTCCGAGAGGACGGATGACGGTTTCTGTATCCGGAAGCCGGTAAGCCCACAGATTCCAATCTGAGAAAGAGGCCAGCTATGAAGCCGAAGACTGAAAAAAATAAACGGTTCTGGTCGCTGTCGCCCATCATCCTTCTGCTGACGCTTGCGCTGGCGGCGGCGGTCATGGTATCCTTTTTTTATAACCGGATCCTTTTCTATGTGGAGCTGGTGCTGTTTGCCGCCGTTTTGATCGTTATCGGCTGGCGGCTGAGACGCATGAAGAAGGACATCGGCCGTTATCTGCGTAGGATAGCCGGCAGCTTGAATCAAAGTGAGCAGGATGCTCTTTCCGCCTTCCCGCTGCCGGTGATGGTGTCGGCCGTCAACGGGGAGATCATCTGGTACAACGATCTTTTCCGCCATCAGGTGCTGGACGGCAATGAGCTGTTCGGGGAATCGGTGGGCGTCCCCACCGGCGGCGCCACGATGGGGGAGCTGCAGAAAAAGAAATTTATCGACGTTTCCTATGCGGGTCGGCGGTATACGGTGTATATCAGCCCGGTGCGGGTACGGGAGGCAACGCTGTACGTCCTCTATTATGTAGACGATACCCAGCTCAAGGAGATTGCAGAGGAATACGCTCTGAGCCGCCCGGCGGTGATGATGGTCTACATAGACAACATCGAGGAACTTATGCAGAACATACGGGACAGCGAAAGGGCGCAGCTCTCCGGCCGGGTGGAAACCTTGCTGGAGGACTGGATTTCCATCACCTCCGGTATCCTGCGGAAATTCGGCACCGATCACTTTATGGTGGTGGTGGAGCAGCGTCACCTGCAAAAGATCATCGAAGGCCGCTTCGATATTCTGGATCGGGTGCGGACCATCCAGACAGGGGATCATATGAGCGTGACCCTTTCCATCGGTGTGGGGCAGGGGGATACCCTGCGGGATTCGGAAGCCATGGCGAAGCAGGCCATTGAGATGGCGCTGGGCCGAGGCGGCGATCAGGCCGCCGTTAAGACCAAGAATGGCTTTGATTTTTACGGTGGGGTGTCCAAGGGCGTCGAAAAGCGCACCAAGGTGCGCACCCGGGTGGTGGCTTCCGCCCTGCAGGAGCTGATTACCGGCAGTGACAACGTACTGGTCATGGGCCATCGCTTCTCCGATCTGGACTGCCTGGGTTCCGCGGTGGCGCTGGCCGCCGCCGCCCGGAACCACGGCCGTCCGGCCTATGTGGTGACCCAACGGAGCAAGACGCTGGCCCGGGAACTGATCGAGCGGTATGAGGAGGCCGGCCGGGGGGATATTTTTATCGAGCCGGATGAAGCCATGCCGCTGCTCACCCGCCGGAGTCTGGTGATTATAACCGACACCCATAATCCCAAGATGCTGGAGTGGAATCCGCTGTATGAAAACGCTCAGACGGTGGTGGTGATCGACCATCACCGCAAGATGGTGGATTACATTGACAACGCGGTGATTTTCTATCACGAGCCGTATTCCTCGTCCGCCTCCGAAATGGTGGCGGAGCTGGTGCAGTATCTGGGTTCCGGCGCCCTTTCTAGGCTGGAAGCGGAGGCGTTGCTGGCCGGCATCATGCTGGATACCCGCAGCTTTGTGATGAAAGCGGGGGTACGCACCTTTGAGGCGGCGGCCTATCTGCGTAAGCTGGGAGCGGACACGGTGGAGGTCAAGCGGATGTTCTCCGGCAGCATGGAGATGTACCGGAAGAAAACCGCCATCATCGCCCGGGCGGAACTTTATAAAAATACTGCTATCGCCTGTGATCAGGAGGGTGGGCCGGAGGTGCGCATTGCCGCTTCTCAGGCGGCGGACGAGCTGCTCTCCATCAAGGGGGTGGATGCCTCCTTCACCTTGTTTGACGACAACGGCTCCATCAATATTTCCGCCCGGTCGCTAGGGGATTTCAACGTGCAGCTGGTGATGGAGGCCATTGGCGGCGGCGGCCATTTGACCATGGCCGGGGCGCTGCTGAAGGATACCGGGATGGATCAGGCCAAGCGGCGGCTTGTGCAGGCGATCGACGCCCACCTGGAGGAGCGGGAGCGTTCCCTGGCGGCCCAGCTTCAGCAGAAGGAAAAAATATAACGGGGACGAAGGGGTTCCCTTATAGGATGGGATACAGGCGTATCCTACTTTATCGAATCATCGGACAGGAGGTTTGACGACATGAAGGTTATATTAAAGCAGGATGTCAAAGGACAGGGGAAGAAGGGGGAGCTGGTGAACGTATCCGACGGATACGCCCGGAATTTCCTTTTCCCCCGGGGCTTGGCTGTGGAAGCGGACGCCCAGGCGATGAATGATCTGAAAAACCGGGAGGAAGCGGCCAAGTATCGGGACGACATGGAAAAGAAGAGCGCCCAGGCGGCGGCAGGGCTGCTGACAGGCAAGACTCTCAAGCTCACCGCCAAGGCGGGACAGGGCGGAAGGCTGTTTGGTTCTGTCACCACCAAGGAGGTGGCGGAGGAGCTGAAAAAGCAGTTCGGCCTGGATATTGAAAAGAGAAAGATCGCCATGGCCGATATCAAGGCCTACGGCTCCTATGAGGCGGAGATCAAATTCAGCCATGGGATCACGGCCAAGCTTACGGTTATAGTCAGCGAATAATGCGCGGCGTTCAGCGGAAAGGAACCGGCTATGCGGGACAACGATTTGGCAAATGACGGGCTCAACCTGCCCTACAGCCTGGAGGCGGAGCAGGCCGTCTTAGGCAGCATCCTGATCGATGCCAACAGCATGAATCAGGTGGCGGACTTTCTGCGTCCGGAACATTTCTATCTGCCGGAGCATCAGGCGGTTTACCGGGTGATGAGCGTCAAGATGATGGAATCCAGGACCATCGATTTCGTCACTGTCCTGGAATCGCTGAAATCCGAGGGGTTTTTCGCCGGAGAGGACGGCAAGGCGTATCTGCTTAAGATGGCCCAGATGGTTCCCTCCGTCGCCAACATCACCCATTACGCGAGGATTGTCAAGGAAAAATACGACGTCCGGTCCCTCATCACCGTTTCCCGGGAGATCATAGAGGACGCCATGGACCCGGGGATTGAAGCCGGCGTACTGATGGATTCGGCGGAGCAGAAGATTTATAACATCCGCCAGGGCCGACAGCAGGGCGGCCTGGTTCCCATTCGGGATGTGTTGGCCAGCAACTATGAGATCTTCAC
>CAKTTT010000057.1 GCA_934615635.1 uncultured Eubacteriales bacterium
AAGTTGGTGTAGGTGACGCCCTTGGGCGCCATAGCCTCCAGCAGGGCGCGGATCATCGAGTCGCTGCCGGGATCCCAGCCGGCGGACATGACGGCCGCCGTGCCGTGCTCCTTCGCGATGCCGTCCAGCCACTCATGAACATCGAAAACCGTGGTATGAATGTCATAGCTGTCTACCGTGCGGATCCCTTCCGCCAGCAGCTTGGCCGCCAGATCCGGCACGGCGCGGCTGGGGGAACAGAGGATCGCCACATCCACATCCTTCAGCTCGCTCACCTCTCTCGCCACGGGGATGCCGCCCACGTCCTTTTGCTCCAGGCTGCGGCTGACGATCCCGGCGGCCTCTATATCCGGGCTGGCCAGCACCGCCTCCAGCACAAAATGGCCGATGTTTCCAAAACCCACGATCGCTGCTCGAATCATTTTACGTCCTCCCTAAACCGGTTGAATAGAAAACGGCCGTGCTCCGCGTGGACACAGCCGTTAACGAGAAGCCCACATAGGCGCTGCGGGGATTAACTCGCGGATATTGTATCATTTGCAGGAAGCAAAGTCAAGACAGGGCTGCCGGCCCTCTTTGCCTGGCGGTTTACAGCCCGCGGCCTGCCCAGGCGAGGCTTACCCGAAACGTCCCGGCACATCGGGCCGTCCGCGGCGCGTTTCCCGAGCGGAAAAGGGAATACCCGCCGCCGGAAAGGGAGCGCGCCGGGTTGTCCGTGCCGCTCCGCCCATCGCCGCCTTTCGCTCTGCCCGAATCGCCCGCAGTCTTATATAGATGCCCGGGCGGAGCCGGGGGCATCGAGGGACGAAAAAAAGCCGCTTCCCTCCTGGGCGGAGAGAAGCGGCAGGGGATCATATGTGGCAGGCGATTTTGTCCGCGACCTCTTGCGTCAGCTCCGCCGCTCTCCGGATTTTTTCACATACCGGACGCATTTTTTCCGGCCGGCGGACATCCTCCGGCTTCATATCGAAGCCGCCGCATAAGCCGCCGTCCCGATAGGCGAGGATTTCAAAGATATCCTGCAGCTCCGCATACAGCGGCTGTATATCCTGCAGCCAATCCATGTCGGCATGATATGCCATCGCCTGATCATATAAGCCGTACCCATATCCGTTTGACCCCAGCATACACAAATAGGTGCCATGTACCGCCCACACATTTCCGGCAGGGCTTTCCCACTGGGAAAGCGAGCCGTTTTCCAACTGTTCCGCCCAGTCGTAAAATGCCTGGACGCCGAAGGAGAACCGCTCCGTGGAAGGCCTGGTCAGCAGCCGCGGCACCCGATAAACCGCTTCCCTATATCCGTCGGCCGCCGACAGGGGCTCCGCGATTTTTTCTCCTGCAAAGACCAGCTCGGTAAATGCCGCTTCGGCAACCTTTTCCGCCTTGTCCTTGTCACAGAATAGATAAAGAAGCGCGTCCTCCTCCCAGCCCACGATACAGTTGAATTCGATCCTCATTGCGTCGGAATCGCCGCCCCGCGCCATGACCGGCAGCCCCCGAGCGAGGCTCTCCCGAATCCTTTCCAGATAACCGGCTCTTGTCTCCTCCGTGATGCCGGAAACATAGGTATAGCTGTAACCGAGGGCGCGAAAATCCCTCTCCAAACCCTCCTCGGTCAGTTCGTGGGAGAGACACCGCACCTCACGTGCGGGATCCTTGGAAAACAGCAGCGTCACGCTGTCCCCGGAATAGCAATTGAAAAACTGGTAATGATAGGCTTCCGGCAGCCCCAGACAGGCCGCCATATACGCCATGCAGCCATGTGTCCAATAATTTTCGCCCTTCATACCGTCGCAGAGGACGCGTAAAGGGGCTTTCGTCAAAACAGGCATTTTTAACCCTCCGTCCCAAAAAGTCACGTTGTGTTATCGGCCTCAATGAAAGATAACCTGCAGCCGCGGAGCCTGTCCGCCGGATCTCGCCGGACGGCGAACCATTTTGCCGTCGTCTTCGGCCAGCCTCCGGCCGATAGCTTCCCACAAGAGAACTCGGGTCCCCCCGCGTTTATCCCTCATCCTCCTTTCAGCAATAAGGGACCTTTTGCTCTCCGGCGACCGCTAGGGATAACAATAGGGGAAGAAGCCCGGACCAGCAGAAAGCGGCTTCTTCCCCTATTACACAGAGGATGCGGACAGCCCCGGCAGGGCAGCCGTCCCCCTGGAAAGCGTCAGCCCTCCAGATCCTCCATTGTCAACGATATTCCGTACCGCTTTTGATAAAAATCCAGGATTTCCTCGCAGACGGCTTGTTTTTCAAAAAATTCCGGATGCAACTGCATCGCCAGCCATTGGACCTGCATACCCACCAGCATGGAATAGCTGTCGGCAGCTTCCAACGCTTCCGGCAGGGTGAGGATCCGGTTATTCCTGACGGCGTATAACCCGGCCAGACGTTCGTCCGCCAGAATATCCTCCTCGGTATAGGCCGCCCCGCCGGGCAGGAGAATAAAATCCGGATCCCATTCCAAGAGCTGTTCAGGGGTCACGGGCTGCCCTTCCCGGCCCTCCGCCGCGCTCCGGCCTCCCGCGATCTCCACAAGCTCGGTCATGAGCCCCCGGTCAGCCGGCTGCCAATAATCCTCAGCGCCCGCCAGATAGACCGAAACGGTATCCGCTTTTTTCAAGACGGCTTCTACGCTGAATACAACATCGACTGTATCCCGGGCCAAGGGACGGGATCGATCGAGAAAGATACCATAGGTGGAGACCTGGGAAAAGCCGTCCAAAGTATCCGCGTCCGCCACCACTACATTCAAGCCGGCTCTTTCCAGCTCGGGCAGGCGGTCCTGATAGCGGCTCGCCAGCAGCACCAGGTCGGGATCGATGCGGAGGATGGCATCCACATCCAAGCCTTCCTCGTTTGTAACCACCGGCAAATCCGCCAGGGGCGCGCCCATCTCCCTTGCCAGGAAGGATTCCGCGAAAACCGCATCGAAGCCGCTGAGACACCCCGTCTGGCCGGAAGCGATAAGCAGGGAGGAGGTGGAAAAATCGGTGGTGACGATGGAGGTGATATCGCCGGGAATCCGCACGCGCCGGTTGGCGGCATCCACTATCTGGTAGTCGCTGACAGAGGCCGGCGGCCTCGTGACAAGCGTAACCGACCCCGGGTTCCCCACTTCCACTCCGCAGGAGGTGAAGCAGAAGACCATGGCCGTTATACCGGCAACGGCCAGCCCCCTGGCTTTATTGAGCTGCTCTTTCATCGATTCTCACTCCCGCTTCCATCCTTCTTGAAAAGCTGTTGACCTCATTATACCCCATCTTTTCCCAAAAACCAATAGAAATTTTTTAAAGACTGTCGCTCTGATGAGAAACGGCGGCAGCACGGCGATAACGAGACATATGCCGCCTCTATTTGTCATAATAAATAGAGGCGGCATATGTAAAAAATCCAGATTGACAAGCGGCCGCCGAGACGCTTATAATAAATCAAAAACAAGAATATTTTCCCTGTGCTGTCGAAATGCCGCCGAACAACATAACGGGAGGATTTGT
This sequence comes from uncultured Eubacteriales bacterium, assembly GCA_934615635.1. Taxonomy (GTDB): domain Bacteria; phylum Bacillota; class Clostridia; order Oscillospirales; family Acutalibacteraceae; genus CAKTXU01. The sequence goes on from CAKTTT010000057.1 coordinate 3,501, forward strand.
TATGACAAAAATACGCAAAGCCAAAGAGACGATGTCGGCGAAGGAACGGGTGCTGCGTACCTTTGCCTTCGAAAAAACCGACCGCGTCCCCATCGATTATGCTACCAACGGAAGCATCCACCACCGCCTTTGCGTGGAGCTGGGAATACCGGGAGACAACTATGACCTGCTGCTGGAGGCGCTGGGGGTGGATTACCGCGGCGTAGCCCCCGCTTATACCGGCCCCCTGCTTTATCCTCCTCTTCCCGGCCGGCAGGTGGACCCTCTCTACGGCTTCTATACCCGCTGGGTGGAAAATGAAAGCGGCGGCTATCACGATTTCTGCGATTTCCCCTTGCAGGGGGCGGATGAGGAGACCATTCGGGCCTTCCCCTTCCCGTCGCCGGACGACTTCGACTATGACGCGGCCTTGGAGCAAATCAAGCGGCAGAAGGATTACGCGGTCTATGTGGGGAATCCCGGAACGGGGGATATTATCAATTCCCTGGGGCGGGTCATGGGCATGGAAGATACGTTGGTGAATCTGATGACAGAGGATGAAGCCACGCTGGACCTGGCCCAGCGCAAGCTGGATATGGAACTGGGCGTGATGGAACGGCTGCTGGACAGGGCCAAGGGCGGGGTGGATTTTCTCTGGATGGGAGAGGATTTGGGCACCCAGATTGCGCCCATGATCAGCCTTTCCATGTACCGCAGCGTCCTGCGGCCCATGCATCAGCGGTTTATCGATCTGGCAAAGACCTATGATCTGCCGGTGATGGTTCACACCTGCGGCAGCTCCAGCTGGGTGTACGAGGATTTCATCGAAATGGGCGTCGATGCGGTGGATACCCTGCAGCCGGAGGCCGTCCATATGTCCCCCGCCTATTTGAAGGAGCAATTCGGCGGCCGGCTGTCCTTCCACGGCTGCATCTCCACCGCCGGCCCCCTTGCCTATGGGACGCCGGCGGATGTGGCGCGCAACGTCACCGAGACCCTGGAAATCCTGATGCCGGGCGGCGGCTATCATCTGGCTCCCACCCATCAGTTACAGGATAACAGCCCGGTTGAGAATGTCATCGCCATGTACCAAACCGCCCACGAGCGGGGCGTCTATTGAGAGAGGCCCGCCATGCCGGAGAGGAGGCGGGAGGGCGGAGCAAGACGTCCGGCGCGGATATCCGGCAGGCAGCTCCTCCGGACCGGCGCAGGATGCGGCCTCGCGCAGTTACGGCCGCGTTTCGCTGTCCTCTCCGCCGTCCATATGGCCGCTTATAGGCAGGGAAAAGACCGCTCCGAGGGGGCGTCCTGAAAGGACGCAAACAAGGAGCGGTCCTTTCCCTCTTCCTATCGGACAAGGCGAATGGCTCCTCCCCACCTTCTCTATTTGAAGCAGCGCAAAAACGGGATCATAAAGCCGGGAAGGCATAATTGTCGGTGGGGACTCCAGCAGGGGCGTGGAGGCATGGGCTAAAAAGGAGCGGCATCGAATCTTGTTTTATGGAACGAACAAGATACTGGTATAAAATCATATTGGTGGGAACTATAAAAAATTGGGATGATACTGCTGCTCATAGGGCGTCGTTTGTTTACTGTAATCTATTAATTTCTTAATGTATTCTATGGTTTTGCCGTCGGGGTTTATAAAATCGTGGGAATGTTGAGAACACACGCTTTTAAACTCTTTTCCGAAAATTTTAACATCTTTAGCTCTCCAGCATTCATCATGACAGGGCGAACCACAAATTTTGACGTGGTCGTACACGGCTTTTTTAAATTCGTCATCCCTCTCGCCGCTGTGAATGTTTTCGCCGAAATCAAGAAAATTAAAGATTTGAACGCACCATTCGCCCTTTTCTTTTATCAATACCCAACCAAGATAATGCCCGTTATACGGTATTTTGAATCCAATTGTTTTGCCATGGTCCATTTCATACGGCAATGAGATTGGAGATAATTGGTTTTCGTTTAAATAAGCAGCAAATAGCAATGCATTTTCCCGCAAGTCATCATCCAGAATTTCGACAATTGCGTCTTCGACTCTAGGATACTTTATTTGTCCAGACATATTATGGATACCTCCAATTATACGGATATCTTTATATTTCCATAATAACTTAATTCTTCTAAAAAATCAACACTTTTTTGTTTATATCCCTATAAAAGCAGAAGAAAAATGTGCTTCAATACACAGGAAATTTATAGAGGGGCTAGAAACACGGACGGCCCGCGGAGGAATCCGGAGTTGCAATGGATTGCGTAGTACAACGACAATATTCATGCTGCGGCAAAATTGGCTTATTATCATCTGCAAAAGGCATTTATCCAATGACTAAAAGGCGGCGGTCAAAACATCTTCTAGCTTTTCCATATTCTCCCTTCTTATGAAGCATATGTTCTACTCCTAAGATGCCATATAAATTTCAATCTGTCAGCCCCGCTCCGGTTTGCGCCGAGTCATAGCCGGTGGCTTTACGGAAAACGCCAGAAAGGTTCCGGTACGGGCAACATCTAAAGGTGTGTGAAGAAGCCGACACTTGCCACGCGACACTCTCCCCCTTCCCCTCTCTCGATTCAAACAGCTTCTATCCCTTCGGATTTTCTAAAAGAGAGGGGCGCTGCATGGCTTCGATGCGCCGCATCTCCATTGTTGCCTTCTTCTCACTTTCCTCTTTCTGCTTCCCTTTTTCACGCCGCTCTCCGCTCCGCCTGTTTCTTCTTTTTTCTATGGAACGCTTAAGCTCTACGCCCCCCGGCTATGCCGGGGGGCTCTTAACAAAAAAATCGCCGCAAGCGATAGGCAGCTTGCGGCGACGTGGTGGAGCTTAGGGGATTCGAACCCCTGACCTCTGCGATGCGAACGCAGCGCTCTACCAACTGAGCTAAAACCCCATATTCAAGCGATTCCATCCTTGCAGGCGAATCACTTGAATTATATTAGCCTATTACCGTTTGTTTGTCAAGAGGGGGAGCGGGAATTTTGTCTTCTTTTCCCGCTTTTCTCTCCCCTTCCCCATGTACGACGCGCACAAGCCGGCGGGTTCACCGGTTCTCCTTATATTGGGTTATGTCGTGACAGGACAGGAGAACGGCTTCCTCCCCCTTCCAACGGATGCAGGAGGCGTCGGCTTCCGACCACACCTGCAGCTGGGGATTATACATCTCCATGACAGCATGACCCCCGTTTTCCCGCGCCGCCCGGGCGGGACACTGCCCGCAGGGCGTATCCCGATGGAAGTAGGCTTTATAGCAGGGCATCCCCACCCGTCCATCCGGCGCCAGAGACATCGTCTTGCGGTTGATATACAGCAGCTCATACGTATCCGGGCGGATGACATAGACCCAGGCGTTCTGATTGTCCAGCACCTCTCTCATGGCGCTGACGGACTGCTCCAGCCGCCTCTGGGCGCGGTACTTCAGCAGAAAAATGCTGAGAATTTCCGAAACGAATTGCAGAGCGTTCACCTGTTCCTTGTCCCAGAACCGGTTGCTACGGCATTCGTCAAAGCCCACATAGCCCCGAAACCGTCCGCTGTCCCATATCGCGCACTGCAGCACGGACTTGATGCCCTGGGATTCCAGCATATCCCGCTGCTTGGGTTCGAGAGCCGCGATATCCCGACAGTAAAAGATACCCTTTTCGTTGAAGTTTTCCAGATAGACGCCGTCCAGATCCTTTTCATAGGAGATATGCTGCAGCCTGTCGATTTCCGGTGGCACGCCGTCGTTGCACCATTCAAAGGTGTTGCTGCAATACCGATCGTCCTCCGTGTTTTCAAAAATATACGCCCGGCTGACGTCGAACTGACGGCCGGCAATCTCCAGTATGGACTGGACGGCAGCTTCCACGTTTTTCGATTGATACAGAATGCGGAAAACATATTCAAAGAGATGAATGCTCATCTCCCCCTTGGCGTCGGAGTCGATGGCCGCTCCCACCGCCGATTGGGAAACCTGCGGAGGCCCGTCCATCACATCGTCCATCCGCTTCCCGTCGTAGATGGCATAGCGATTTTTTCCCTGCTTTTTCGCATAATACAGAGCGTGGTCCGCCCGACGGTACAGCTCCGAGAAGGTCTGTCCATGATCCGGGGCGACGGCAACGCCGATGCTGCAGGATACCTTTCCCTCCATATCGCTGCGGCCCCCCAGCTCCCGGACGGCGGCGATGATCTGTTCCGCCTTCTCCCGCACCAGGTCAAGGGAAGGGATGGCCCGGATAAAGACGAGGAATTCATCCCCTCCAATACGTCCCACCACATCCATCTGCCGGAACCGCTTGCGGATCTCGTTGGCGGTTTCCACCAGAAAGGCATCGCCGAACATGTGTCCCTTGGAATCGTTCACCAGCTTGAAGTCGTCCATATCGATGATCAAAAGCGCGGACACCTCGCCGTTTGCCGGCAGCAGCTCCCGGATCAGCTTTTCGGAGGTGCCCTTATTATACAGCTTAGTCAGGGTATCCCGCCGGGCCTGCTCCAGCAATTTTTCGGTACTGCGCTTTTCCCGGTCAATATCGATGATGACCCCCACAGCCTTCACCGGAACGCCCGTCGCATCCTTTTGCACGGTAAACCGGATCCGGCACCAGATATAGCCGTCTCTCTGCTGCTGCAGCCGGATCTCCGCCTGCGCGTAATGATTGCCTTTTCTAAGCCGTTCCAGCAGATCGACAAACGCCTGCTGATCCTCCGGATGGATATGGGAATCGGTGGTGATACGCTCGCTGACCGCCCTGCTCAACGGCCGGTAACCGAACTTCTTTTCCCAATTGGGGGAAAACTCCAGGACATCCCGCCGGATATCCCACTCAAGGATGATATCGTTGGTCTGATCCATAATGATCTGGTGCCGTTCCAGAGAAAGCCGGAGATTCTCCTGGGCTTCTTTTCCCTGGGTCACGTCCACCAAAACGCAGTAAAAAGAGGGCGTCGCTTCCTCCCCCGAAAGCAACTGGCCCTTGTCCAGCACCCACATTCTCCGGCCGTCCTTGCAGATAACCCGGTACTCGATGGTTTTGGCGTTCCCCCGGGCCAACTGGCGGCGGGTCTCCAGCAGCGCCGGCTCCCGGTCCTGCTCCTCGATCATCTGCAGGAAGCTGTCCCCGAACAGGGTGTGGAGCTCCTCCCGGGTATACCCGAACAGAGAGAGGAAGCCGTCGCTCACCTGCAGAATCGTTAACTTTTCGTCATATAAACAACGAAATATACCACCTGGAATATTCCGGGTGAGCATCTGCAGATCCCGGTTGCGCGCCTCGATTTCCGCGGATTTTTCCCGCACCATTTTTTCCAGCAGACGGTTGGATTCCGCTGTCAGGCGACAAGGAAAGAACTCTCCCTCCTCCTGGCCGCTGCTGGGCAGGGACATATGAATCCGGGACAACCTCATCCCCTCCGCCGTCTCCCGGCAGAGCAGGAAAACCCGGACATCCAGTATAAAGGGCGGAATAATATCGGCCTGCTGCAGCTGAAGCAGGCCGGAAGCCAGACAGGCGTCCTCTCCCGTCCGCAGCACGTCATACCAGGATTCCAGGATCCGGAAGGAGCCCTGAAAGGCCTCCTTTTCCGCCAGCAGCCAGGCGGTCATATCCTCCCGGCCAAAGCGGATTTCCTCCCGGCCGAAGCCGAACAGGATGACGTCCTGATCCAGCACTGCCAATATGCTGTCGATATCCCGCTCTTCAAAATACAGCCGCTGCAGCTCCTCCGCAAAGCGGCGGGCGCGCTGTTCCAGATTCATCCGTTCACCCCCTGTCCTTCCGGACGCCGTCTCCCGCCGTCGTGGTTTCGCTGATGATATATTGGGGCCTGCCCTTGACCTCATCGTATATCTTGGCGACATAGTGGCCGATGATCCCCAGACTGAGCATGATGGAGCCGCCTATAATCAGCAGCAGCAGAATCACCGTGGTAAAGCCCTCGATGGCCCTCCCCATCAGATACCGGCAGAGGGTTTGTATCCCCAGCACCAGAAAGGCCGCCAGCATGACCACCCCCAGCAGGGTGACAATCTGCAGGGGAACGGCCGTGAAGGAGGTAATGTTGGTTACCGCATAGCGCAGCAGGCTGGAGAAGGACCACTTGCTTTTTCCGGCGGCCCGCTCGGCCACCGTAAACTCCACCCGTGCGGTGCGGAAGCCCATCCAGAAGGAAAGGGCCCTAAAAAAGGTGCTCCGCTCCTGGAGCGCGGCCAACGCATCCACCGCCTTGCGGTCCAGCAGCTTGAAATCCGAAGAGGCGGCCATATCGATTTTGGTGACGCGGCTGATCATCCGGTAAAACAGCCCCGCCGACAGCTTATAGGCCAGCCCTTCCTTGCCGCGGCCGGCCTTGACTCCCTCCACCACCTCGTAGCCGTCCCTCCAAAGCGCCAGCATTTGGGGGATCACCTGAGGAGGATGCTGGAGATCACAATCGATCACCACGCAGCAATCCCCCTTCGCCGCCCGGAGCCCGGCGAAGATGGAAGCCTCCTTGCCAAAGTTGCGGCTGAAACGGATCCCCTTCACCCGGGGATCCCTGGCCGCCTCGGCGCAGATGCAGGCATAGGTTTCATCCTTGGAGCCGTCGTCCACAAACAGCAGCTCATAGTCCATATCCGTCCGCTCCAGAATCTCCGCCAGGGCGGCGGCCGTCCGCGCGATATTCTCCTGCTCGTTGTAGGAGGGAATGACAACCGAAAGCATGCTCATTCTATCCGTCCTTTTCCGGCCGGGATGCAACAACCGCCCTCCCAAACCACACTGCTTTATGGGGGCCGCGCCTTACCGGCGTCCTGCTCAGCTCTGCTCGTCCAGCGTCAGCTCGTAGGCGGGGAGGAATTCCTCCAGGAAACAGTCGGCGGCAGGCAGTCCCATGGCCCGGATCGCCTGCTCGGTGGACCGGCGCGCGCTCAGGAATTCCCGGTTGCCCTGCCCCAGCTCCTCCACGCATTTGATGAGGGCCGACAGCTTATCCGCTGCCTTTACCAGCCGTTTCTCCTGCTCCCAGCCGTCGCCGGCGAAAAACAAGGGACCATAGTCCTCCTGCAAATCCTCCGGCAGCATGGAGAGCAGCTTGCCGGCGGATACCGCCTCCACCTGCTTATAGGCATCCCGAATGGCGGGATTATCGTATTTCACCGGCGTGGGCATATCCCCTGTGAGGATTTCCGGTGCATCGTGGTACAGCGCCAGCAGCACACAGCGCCCCTCATCCACCCGACCGCCGAAACGGCGGTTGGTCAGCACCGCCAGCGCGTGGGCCAGCACCGCCACATCGTAGGAATGCTCGCAGATATTTTCCTGCCGGGTGTTGCGCATCAAGGCCCAGCGGGTGATGTATTTCATACGGGACAATACCGCGTAAAAATTCCGGCCCATATGCTTCAAAATCCTTTCTGAAGAAAAAATCACGGCGGCTATGCGCCGCGCACCGCCATTCATGCCAAGCGCCGTGCCCAACATTTGTCCGCCGGGCGGATGCGGTTCTCCAAAACGCGGGAGTGTCGCTCTTCACCGCTTCCCCCGCAGTCTTCCTTATGCGTTGCAGCAGACCCTACAGGCCGGACACAGCCGCTTTCACAGTCTTTCCGGATAATGAAAAACTGAGTTGTTTCACCCCAAAATGAAGCGTTTGCTCCGGCAAACGCAGGGACACAGCCGGTGTAATCCGACATCCTCCCATTTTGAGCTGTGTCCATTATACCAGGAAGATACGCAGAGACTGCAAAAATGCGTTGGTGCGCCAGCACCGGGAGCTGCCTCCCAGCGACAGTATTTTTGTTTAGAAAACCCTCCGGGTTTTCTATATTATACCATCCGCGCCTCTTCAAGTAAACCCGCCCCGGCTTGTTGGTAAGCAAAATTTTCCAATTTTTTATGTCACACAGTTCACCTATGGTCACAAAATGATAAATTTTTAAGGATATATTATCGGCCTCAGGAATTTGTGACCGAAACCAGCGTGGAGAATTTCCCCTCTTTCCTTTTTCGGTAAATTTTGGTATACTGATTCCAGAGCTTTTCGCCCCATGGCGCCCTTGCGCCCCACAGGTATTCCCCTATTTTCCGGCCTGAGACGGCTGAATTTTGCGATAGCGGAGGATTAGCCATGACACATCAGCTCCAAAAGCCCAAAAGCCGTGCCAAGCAGGCCTTCTTTCTGGCATTGGCCGTCGCCGCCGCCCTGTTTATTCCCTTTATTATCTACGGCAGGGGGTACTTCATCTATTACGGGGACTTCAACGTCCAGCAG
>CAKTTT010000058.1 GCA_934615635.1 uncultured Eubacteriales bacterium
GATATCCGCCCCGCTGCGGGCCACGCCGCTGGCGATGGCGGCCACGTTATGTACCGCCGCGATCTTGACGATTACCGGCTTTTTGTATTCGGTGGCCTCCTTGAGGGAATAGACGAGCTGGCGCAGATCCTCGATGGAATAAATATCGTGATGGGGCGCGGGAGAGATGGCGTCCGAGCCCTCGGGGATCATCCGGGTTTTGGCGATATCGCCTACGATTTTGGCCCCGGGCAGGTGGCCGCCGATGCCCGGCTTGGCCCCCTGGCCCATCTTGATCTCCACCGCTGCGCCGGATTCCAGATAAGCCTTGTGGACCCCGAACCGCCCGGAGGCCACCTGGACGATGGTGTTGGCCCCGTAGGGATAAAAATCCGCGTGAAGCCCGCCCTCGCCGGTGTTGTAGTAGGTCCCCAGCTCCCTGGCCGCCCGCGCCAGGCTTTCATGCGCGTTATAGCTGATGGAGCCGTAGGACATGGCGGAAAACATGACGGGGACCTCCAGGGTCAGGTGCGGCGGCAGATTGTCCACGATCCGGCCCTGCTCATCCCGGCGGATAGCGGTGGGCTTCTTGCCCAAAAATACCCGGGTTTCCATCGGCTCCCGCAGGGGATCGATGGAGGGATTGGTCACCTGGGAGGCGTTGATGAGGATTTTATCCCAGTAAACCGGCAGGGGCTGGGGATTCCCCATGGAGGAGAGCAGCACCCCGCCGCTGTCCGCCTGGCGGTACACGTCATAAATGGTGTCCATGCTCCAGTTGGCGTTATCCTTGAGGACGTTGCCGCTGCGGACGATTTTCAGCGCCCTGGTGGGACAGAGGGACACGCAGCGGTGGCAGTTGACGCATTTGGTTTCGTCACTGAGCATGATCCGGCGCTCGGCGTCGTAGCTGTGCACCCCATTGGCGCACTGCCGCTCGCAGACGCGGCAGGCGATGCAGCGGTCCTTGTCCCGCGCCACCTCATATTCCGGATAAAGATAGTTGACCGGCATCCTTACTCCCCCTCCCTGTTCAGCGTGACGATCACCGGCTCGCCGCCGGCGGGGGACCACACCCGGTCCAGCTCCGGCTCGATGGCGCGGATGGCGCACTCCTCGCTGGCCATATACACCCGGTCCCCCTTCTCCCCCACCACCATACTGCGCAGCTTCAGCCGGTCGTTGAGGGCCATCATCCCGCCGGTAAAGCCCAGCAGAATGGAGAAGGGCCCGGTGATCAGCAGGCTGCCGAAGGCGTTGCGCAGATAGGTCAGCCGCTCCCGCTCTTCCGGCGGCAGTTTCTCGATGGTGCTCCAGAAGGGGGCGGCGATAACCCGGGCGGTCTCCGTCAGGGTCAGGCCCTGCTTGCGCACCAGGAAATCGATGATATAGGTAATGACCTCGGTATCGGTCAGCAGGGTGCATTTGTAGCCGTACATCTCGATAAACCGCCGGTTGGCGTCGTAGGAGGAGATCTCGCCGTTGTGCACGATGGAGGTATCCAGCATGGCGAAGGGGTGGGCGCCTCCCCACCAGCCGGGGGTGTTGGTGGGATAGCGGCCGTGAGCGGTCCAGCAGTAGCCCTCGTATTCCTCCAGCCGGTAAAACTCCCCCACATCCTCGGGATAGCCCACCGCCTTGAAAACGCCCATGTTTTTGCCGCTGGAAAAGACGTAGGCGCCCTCGATGGAGGTGTTGATCCGGATGACGCTGCGGGCGACGAACTCCTGCTCGTCCAGTTGGCTTTCCAGCAGCCGGGTGTGGAGCGGCGTGACAAAATAACGCCAGATCAGCGGCTCGTCGGTGATCCGCGGATGACGGCGCACGGGGATTTTGGACAGGTTGACCATCTCAAAATGCCGGTCCAGGAACCGCTCGCATTCCTCCCGGGCCGCCGGGCTTTCATAAAACAAATGGAAGGCGTACAAATCCTTATACTGGGGATAAATACCGTAGCCTGCAAATCCGCCGCCCAAGCCGTTGGAACGGTCGTGCATCGACGCGATGGAGCGCACGATCCGGTCCCCGGCGATCCGCTCCCCGCTGCGGGAGAAGATCCCCGCAATGGCGCAGCCGGAGGGAATACGCACCTGGCCTTCCTTTTTCATACTATCTCCATTCCTTTCTGACGGTTCTGACAGCTCTTCCTGACCGCCCAACGCGCGAAGGCGCCGGCCGGGAGAAATAAGCCGGAGGGGCCTCCGCTTCTCCGCTCCTGCCGATAAAAAAGCGTTCACACGCGGCCCCCCAACGGAAAGCCGCGCATGAACGCCTTTGTTCTACAAGCGAGTATAGCGCACTTCGCGGCGGATGTCAAGAGAAATGAAACAAAAACATTTCATTGTTTCACAAAAGTGTCTATTTTCATAAAAAATTTAGTATTGACGGCGAGATTTGCAAGTGAATTTTTTCGTTCCTGCAAAAATTCAAAAAAGGGGCTTGACAAATGCCGGCGAAGAGTGTATACTTCACAGCGTAGACAGCAAAGGCGCTGCGGGAGTGATCCCGCGGCGCTTTTTTGTTTGTCACGGATTCCTCCACATTCCAGGCGATATGCCATAACCAGAGGGGAGACGGAAACGATGAGCAAAATACCCGAACTGTTCGGCTGTATGGTGTTCGGCGACGCCGCCATGAAGGAACGGCTGCCCAAGGATACCTACAAGGCGCTGAAAAAGACCATGAAGGAGGGACGCAGCCTCCAGCCGGATGTGGCCAACGTGGTGGCCAACGCCATGAAGGACTGGGCCATCGAGCGGGGCGCCACCCACTTTACCCACTGGTTCCAGCCCATGACCGGGATCACGGCGGAAAAGCACGACAGCTTTATCTCCCCCCAGGGTGACGGATCCGTTATCATGGAGTTTTCCGGCAAGGAGCTGATCAAGGGGGAGCCGGACGCCTCCAGCTTCCCCTCCGGCGGGCTGCGGGCCACCTTTGAGGCCCGGGGCTACACCGCCTGGGATCCCACCTCCTACGCCTTTATCAAGGACGGCACCCTGTGCATCCCCACCGCCTTTTGCTCCTACGGCGGGGAGGCGCTGGACAAGAAAACCCCGCTGCTGCGGTCGATGGAGGCCATCAGCCGCCAGGCGGTGCGGGTGCTGCGCCTCTTCGGCAACGAGGAGGTCACCATGGTGAACACCACCGTGGGCCCGGAGCAGGAATATTTTCTCATCGACAAGACCCTATATGAGCAGCGGCGGGATCTGATCTACACCGGCCGGACCCTCTTCGGCGCCCGTCCCCCCAAGGGGCAGGAGCTGGAGGACCACTATTTCGGCGCCATCAAGCCCCGGGTGGCCGCCTATATGCAGGAGCTGGACGAGGAGCTGTGGAAGCTGGGCATCTTCGCTAAAACCCGGCATAACGAGGTGGCCCCCTCCCAGCACGAGCTGGCGCCGGTTTACACCACCACCAACATCGCCACCGACCACAACCAACTGGTGATGGAGATGATGAAAAAGGTGGCGGGACGGCACGGGCTGGTCTGCCTGCTCCATGAGAAGCCCTTTGCCGGCGTCAACGGCAGCGGCAAGCACAACAACTGGTCCATCTCCACCAATACCGGCGTGAATCTGCTGGAGCCGGGAGAAACGCCTCATGAAAACGCCCAGTTCCTCCTTTTCCTCTGCGCCGTCATCAAGGCGGTGGACGAATATCAGGATCTGATGCGCATCTCGGTGGCCAGCGCGGGCAACGATCATCGGCTGGGCGCCAACGAGGCCCCGCCAGCCGTCATCTCCATGTTTTTGGGCGAGGAGCTCACCGGCGTGCTGGAGGCCATTGAGCAGGGGGCGGCCTACGACGCCAGGGAAAAGGTGCTGATGAAAATCGGCGTCCACACCCTGCCCCGCTTCTCCCGGGATACCACCGACCGGAACCGCACCTCTCCCTTCGCTTTCACCGGTAACAAGTTCGAATTTCGTATGCCCGGCTCCAGCCTGTCCATCGCCGGCCCCAATTTCGTGCTGAACACCGCGGTGGCGGAGGAGTTGAGCGGCTTCGCCGACGAGCTGGAGCAGGCGGCGGATTTCCAGGCCGCTCTGCACGAGCTGATCCGGCGGACTATTCACGAACATAAGCGGATCATCTTCAACGGCAACGGCTACGACGCCGAATGGCTGGCGGAAGCGGAGCGGCGGGGGCTGCTCAACCTGAAGACCACCCCCGACTGCCTGCCCTATTTCATCGCGGACAAGAATATCCGGCTGTTTGAGAAGCATCGGGTCCTCACCGAGAAGGAGATGCGCTCCCGGTACGAGATCACCCTGGACAATTACAGCAAAATCCTCCACATCGAGGCCTCCACCATGCTGGAAATGGCCCGGCGGGATATCCTGCCGGCGGCCCTGCGCTACAGCGGGGACCTCGCCGCCGCCGCTGCGGAGAAGCAGGCCCTGTCCATCGGCAGCGAGGTGGAGCGAGAGCTGGCAAACCGGCTGTCTACCCTTTGCGCTTCCCTATATCAGCGGATCGGCGCGCTGGAGGCGGCGGTGCAGGATGCGGCGAACAGCGGCGACGCGGAAGCCTGCGCCATGTATTATAAGGACCATGTTTTCACCGCCATGCAGGAGCTGCGGGCGGTGGCTGACGAGCTGGAGGGGCTCACCGCCAAGCGCTATTGGCCCTATCCCACCTACGGGGATATGCTTTTCAGCGTCTGACCGGCCGGAGCGCCGTTATATGGTAAAAACGGGATGGCACAAGGGCGTGCAAACCGCGCGATAAGCGCGGCGGCGCGCCCCTGTGCCATCCCGAAACGTTTTAGGGGGTATCGTTATGTATTCATCCGCCAACACCATCTGGGTACTGGTAGCGGCCGCCCTGGTGTTTTTCATGCAGGCGGGCTTCGCCATGGTGGAAACCGGCTTTACCCGGGCGAAAAACGCCGGCAACATCATCATGAAAAACCTGATGGACTTCTGCATCGGCACGCCCATCTACTGGCTGTTCGGCTTCGGCCTGATGTTCGCCGGCAACAGCGCCTTCATCGGCGGCATCGATCTGCTCAGCCAGGGGGCGTACACCGCCATCCTGCCAGACGGGGTGCCCAAATGGGCCTTCTTCATCTTTCAGACCGTTTTCTGCGCCACGGCGGCCACCATCGTTTCCGGCGCCATGGCCGAGCGGACCAAATTCATCTCCTACTGCATCTACAGCGCCGTCATCAGCGCGGTGGTCTATCCCATCTCCGGCCACTGGATCTGGGGCGGCGGCTGGCTGGCCCAGATGGGCTTCCATGATTTCGCCGGCTCCACCGCGGTACATATGGTGGGCGGCGTGGCGGCCCTGGTGGGCGCCAAGATCCTGGGGCCCCGCATCGGCAAATACGACAAGGACGGCAAGCCCCGCGCCTTCCCCGGCCACAGCCTGACCCTGGGCGCTCTGGGCGTCTTTATCCTGTGGTTCTGCTGGTTCGGCTTCAACGGCGGCTCCACCGTCTGCGCCACCGGCGATGACGCTTTGAGCGCCATGGGAAGCATCTTCACCACCACCAACCTGGCGGCGGCCACCGCCACCCTGACGGTGATGATCATCACCTGGATCCGGTACAAGAAGCCGGACGTTTCCATGACCCTCAACGGCTCTCTGGCCGGCCTGGTGGCCATCACCGCCGGCTGCGATCTGGTGACGCCGGTGGGTGCCTTCTTCATCGGCCTCATCGCCGGCTTTGTGGTGGTCTTCGGCATTGAGTTTATCGACAAGGTGTGCAAAATCGACGATCCGGTGGGCGCCATCGGCGTCCACGGTATGTGCGGCGCGGTGGGCACCCTGATGGTGGGCCTCTTCTCCGCCACCGAATACGGCTATGGCGACGGCCTCGTCATGAGCAAGGGCCTGTTTTACGGCGGCGGCTTCAAGCTGCTGGGCGTGGAGGCGCTGGGCGTGATCACGGTCATCGCCTGGGTGGCGGTCACCATGACCATTGTTTTCCAGATCCTCAAGCACACGGTGGGCCTGCGCGCCTCCCGGGAGGAGGAAATCCTGGGCCTGGATATCACCGAGCACGGCCTGACCAGCAGCTATGCCGACTTCATGCCGGCGGTGGAGCAGCTCAACGCCGATGCGCTGGGGGATACGGATTCCACCGCCGCTCCGGCTCCCGCGGCGGGCGGCGTCGCGATGGACGAGGCGGTGCCGGTGCAGCTAGTGAGTCCGCCGGCCAACACGGCCATCTCCTCTGACGTCAAGATTACCAAGATCGATATCCTGATCAACCAGAACCGCTTCGAGGCCTTGAAGAGCGCCATGAACACCATCGGCGTCACCGGCATGACCGTCACCCAGGTGCTGGGCTGCGGTATGCAGAAGGGCCGTATGGAGTATTACCGTGGCGTACAGCGGGAAATCAACCTGCTGCCTAAGGTCAAGGTGGAAATCGTGGTCTGCAAGGTGCCGGTGCGCACCGTGATCGAAACGGCCAAAAAGGTGCTGTATACCGGTCACATCGGGGACGGCAAAATCTTCGTCTACGACACGGAGAATGTCGTCAAGGTCCGCACAGGCGAGGAAGGCTACGATGCCCTGCAGGACGAGGAGTAAGCATTTCACCGGATTATTTCGACAAGCAGAAGCCCCCTCCGAAAGCGGCGCTTTCGGAGGGGGCTCGCTTGCGGGAAAGGGATGTTTTGTTGCCGAAACTCAAAACAGCCTCTCCGATCCTATCAGCGAATGCCGGCTTGCGGGGCTCCCGCAAGGCTAAAGGGTTCGTACCCACCTCATAAAAGGAGCCTATCCCCCCGGCAGTGTATTCCTCGATCCCGCGATATTCCCGTTTCTCAAAAGCGGCAGCCCCATTAACGGACAGCCTCTTTATGCGCCTGCCGCGGCGGGCACGGGGGCGGCTGAAGATAATGCGCGTATCCCTCTTGCGCCTTCTGATACGAGACTCCCTCTTCTAGTTTTTTCTCCTCCGCGCAAGATATCGTAAACGCTGGGGAAAGCGATTTTTAGGGTATCCGTGGAATTATCGCGGCGGCATATACCAGGCGGAACCGGTTTTTATGACATTTCTGTAAAATGCTCGCTGCGCGCCCTGTTCCGGGACCGGTTTTCCAAATCTCCAAAAATCCCGCCGCAATAGGGGGTCTCCATTTAGCAAACTCTCCCGGCGGAATAGGCGCGTCAAGTTTTTCTCCGCTGTATGCGTCCTATCGCGAACGCCCTTCCGCAACGCAAAATGGAGGATTCTATCACAAGCCCGCAGCAGGGAAAAAAGCGCATCCGGCTAACCGTTACGCTTTGCCCGGTTACGCGGACCGCTTTTCCTCTATCCGGCGCGGCGTCCCCCCTTTTCCGCCGCCGCCGTTTGTGCTATACTGGGAGGCGATTTCGCCGGGATCCGCAGGAGAGCCGGTATAAACGAACGGAAGGCGGCGATTGCCGATGAACACCAAACGGCGGGCGCTCAAGGCGGCCTTTCCCTATACCCTTCCCATTTTGGCGGGCTTTGCCTTCCTGGGGCTGGCCTACGGCATCCTCATGCACAGCAAGGGCTTCTCCTTTCTCTGGCCCATGCTGATGAGCATGACCATCTTCGCCGGGTCCATGGAGTTTGTGGCGGCGGACCTGCTCTGTTCCGCCTTTCATCCCTTGTACGCCTTTTTCCTCACCCTAATGGTCAACGCCCGGCATCTTTTCTACGGGATCTCCATGCTGGACAAGTTCAAGGGCACCGGCCTGAAAAAATGGTATCTGATTTTCGGCATGTGCGACGAATCCTTTTCCATCAACCAGTCGGTAGAGCCGCCGGAGGGAGTGGACCGGGGGTGGTTCATGTTCTTCGTCACCCTGCTCAACCAGGGCTACTGGGTGCTGGGAGCCACCCTGGGAGGATTGCTGGGCAACCTGGTCACCTTCAATACCAAAGGCATCGAATTCGTGATGACGGCGCTGTTTACCGTCATCCTGGTGAATCAATGGCGGGAAACCCGGGAGCATCGGCCGGTGATAACCGGTCTGGCTCTGTCGGCGGTCTGTCTGGCGCTCTTCGGCCAAACCGGCTTCATCCTGCCCGCCATGGCGCTGATCCTGGCGGCGTTGACCCTGCTGCGCCGGCCCATCGAGGGAGCGCGGAAAAATCAGACGGCAGCCGGGGGCGAAACGCCCGGAAAGGGAGGGGATCAGACATGACCACGGCACAGATGATCCTTACTGTGGGCGCGGTGGTACTGGGGACCATGGCCACCCGCTTCCTCCCCTTCCTGCTTTTCCCCGCCAGCAAGCCCACCCCGCGATATGTGCAATATCTGGGCAGGGTGCTGCCCTATGCGGTGATGGGCCTGCTGCTGATCTACTGCCTCAAGGAGGTCCGCGTAACGGCCTGGCCCTATGGGATCCCGGAGCTGATCGGCCTGGCCGTCACCGCCGCCCTCCAGCTCTGGCGGAAAAATATGCTGCTTTCCATCGCCGCGGGCACTGTCCTATATATGGCGCTGGTCCAGGTGGTATTCGTGTGACCCGGGCTTGACCCCGGGGATTTTCCGCCGTATACTCATAGATACCTGGAGACAAAAAGACACGGTAAGGAGCGAAAAGGGATGGAACGGTACGCATGGAAAGCGACGGTCAAGGAGGGTATGCTGGAGGAATACGTCCGGCGCCACAACGAAATCTGGCCGGAACTGACGGAGGTGCTGCGCCAGGCGGGGATCCGCAATTATACCATATGGAATTGCGGCAGCGAGCTCTTCGGCTATTATGAATGTGAAAAGGGCGCGGATTACGCCGCCGCCGTCCAGGCCGGCAGTCCGGTGGTGGACCGGTGGAACGACTATATGAAGGACGTCATGGTGATGGAGATGGATCCGGTGACCGGCGCCCAGCCCCGGCTGACCCAGGTGTTTCTGATGGAATGAGGGCGGTGGAGCCTCTCTCTTTTTTCAGCGCGGGAAAACCCGCGTCCGGTGAAAAGCGGCGGAAAAACGGGGCCCCTCTCCAAAAGGCGGCCCGCCTGCGTGCGCATAGACGGGGACGGGAGTCTCCCATCCGCAATGGCGGCTTTTTTCTCCCATCCCCGGCGCATGAGCGCACGCAGGCGATGAAAAATTTTTATTCCCGGCCAAAAGGGAAAATCTCTTTACATTCCCCCGGTTGTGTGCTATACTGTTTCCCGCATGTACGCCGGCTGTTCCGGCGGCAGCGTATCCTTTACCCGGACGGCGGAGTACGCCCCTTGGGGAAGCCTCTTTCCCCGCTCTGGGTTTACGGAAATTTTAAAGCGAGGTGTCAAACATGCTCCCAGAAGAAAAAACCGCTATTATGCGGGAATACGCCACCCATGAGGGGGACACCGGTTCCCCCGAGGTGCAGATCGCGGTCCTCACCAAGCGGATCAACGACCTGACCGAGCACCTGAAGATCCATAAGAAGGATCACCACTCCCGCCGCGGCCTGCTGAAAATGGTCGGCCATCGGCGCAATCTGCTCAACTACTTGATGAAGAAGGATATCAACCGGTATCGCGCCATCATCGAAAAACTGGGCATCCGCAAATAAGCGATTTTTGAGGCAGGCGGGCCGTTGGGCCCTCCTGCCTCAACCTGCTTATGCGGCGACCCGCACTCGTCCGTTATCGGCGCCGCCCAGCGGTTTTAGCAGTGAAACGAATTCCCGCGCAATCCCGCGGGTGTTGGTTTTATTGCTAAAATGCCGGCTGCGGCTCCGATGGAAATAAATAGTATCGGAGGTTCCCCATGTTCGAAAATTATAAGGTATTCGAAACCACCCTGGCCGGCCGCCCCCTGAAGGTGGAAACCGGCAAAATCGCCCAGTTGGCAAGCGGCTCCTGCCTGGTGCGCTACGGTGAGACGGTGGTGCTGTGCGCCGTCACCATGTCCCCCAAGCCCCGGGAAGGAGTGGATTTCTTCCCCCTCTCCGTGGATTTTGAGGAAAAGCTCTATTCCGTGGGCAAGATCCCCGGCTCCTTCCAGCGCCGGGAGGGCCGGCCCAGCGAAAAGGCGATCCTGACCTCCCGGGTCATCGACCGCCCCATCCGCCCCCTCTTCCCCAAGGATATGCGCAACGACGTGTCGGTGGTCTGCACCGTGATGTCGGTGGATCCCGACTGCGCACCGGAAATCACCGCCATGATCGGCACCTCCATCGCCATTTCCATCTCCAACATCCCCTGGGATGGCCCCATCTCCGGCGTGGTGGTGGGCCTGGTGGACGGGGAATATGTCATCAACCCCACCGCCGAACAGGAGAAAAAGTCTGATATGCACGTTACGGTGGCCTCCACCGCCGATCTGGTGGCCATGATCGAGGCCGGCGCCAACGAGGTGGACAACGAAACCATGTTTAACGGCATCATGGCGGGCCACGAGGCCAACCAGGCCGTTGTGGAGTTCATTCGCGGCATTCAGGCGGAAATTGGCAAGGAGAAAATCTCCTTTGAGTCTAACGATCCCGATCCCGCCATGTACGAGGCCATCAAGGACTTCGCCATCGAAAAGGTGCGCTACGCCCTGGATACCGACGACAAGCGCATCCGGGACGAGCGGCTCCAGCCGGTTTACGCGGAGGTCCATGCGACGTTCGACGAACAGTATCCCGAGCAGATCGCCAAAATCGACGACTGTCTGTACAAGCTGCAGAAATTTGTGGTCCGCCGCTGGCTGCTGGACGAGGGCAAGCGGGTGGACGGCCGCGGCATAGACGAAATGCGGCCCCTGGCCGCCGAGGTGGGACTGCTGCCCCGGGCCCACGGCTCCGGTATGTTCACGAGAGGGCAGACCCAGGTCATCACCGTGGCGACCCTGGGCTCCTCCGGCGACGCCCAGATGCTGGATGGCCTGGACGACGAGCCGGACAAGCGGTATATGCATCATTATAATTTCCCCTCCTATTCGGTGGGTGAAACCAAGCCCTCCCGCGGCCCCGGCCGCCGCGAAATCGGCCACGGCGCTCTGGCGGAGCGCGCGCTGCTGCCGGTGATTCCCTCGGTGGAGGAGTTCCCCTACACCCTGCGGCTGGTCAGCGAGGTGGTGTCCTCCAACGGCTCCACCTCCCAGGCCTCCATCTGCGGCTCCACCCTGGCGCTGATGGATGCCGGCGTGCCCATCAAGGCTCCGGTTGCGGGCATTTCCTGCGGCTTGGTGACTGAAGGCGACCGCTTCATGACCATGGTGGACATCCAGGGGCTGGAGGACTTTTTCGGCGACATGGACTTCAAGGTGGGCGGCACGCACAAGGGCATCACCGCCATCCAGATGGATCTGAAGGTCCACGGCCTCACCCCCGCCATCATCCGGGAGGCGCTGGAAAAAACCTATAAGGCGCGGCTGTATATCCTGGATGAAATCATGCTTAAGGCCATCCCCGCTCCCCGTGAGGAGCTATCCAAGTACGCGCCCAAGATGCTCAGCACCAAGATCGACGTGGACAAGATCCGGGAGGTCATCGGCAAGGGCGGCTCGGTCATCCAGAAGATTCAGGCCGAGTGCAACTGCAAAATCGATATCGAAGAGGACGGCAGCGTCTTCATCTCCGCCTTGAACACCGAGGATGCCAAGCGGGCCCTGATGGTGGTGGAAACCATCGCCAAGGATCCCGAAATCGGCGCCATTTACAAGGGCAAGGTCACCCGGCTGATGACCTTCGGCGCTTTTGTGGAAATCGCCCCCGGCAAGGAGGGTCTAGTCC
>CAKTTT010000059.1 GCA_934615635.1 uncultured Eubacteriales bacterium
ATGCAGGAGGATGTCCGCCACGGTCAGCAGGCCGGCGCGGGCCTGAGGCGGCAGCGCCCGGTATTTTTCCATCAGGGATGCCTCGGCGGCGTTGAGCTCCCAGGGCTGCACCGGCTCGATTTTGTGAGGGATATCGGTATGGCCGATGAGATAATCCACCGAGGTGTCGAAGAAATCCGCCAGAAGCCGCAGGGTCTGGATATCCGGCTCGTTGGAGCCATCTTCATATTTGTGTATCGTAGGTTGTGTGCAGCCGATTCGATCCGCCAAACTTTGCTGGCTGATCCCTTTATTTTCTCGCAAAAGCCGTATGCGTTCCAAGCTGCCTCACCTCGTATCCACTATAACAAGGAATTGTGCTCTTTGCTAATTCCATATAATTATTATTGACAATTCTAAAATAGAATATTATAATATTTTGACGGAGGGAGGCCGGTGGTGAGTATGGAGAGTATGGACGGTACAGAGGGTACAGAGCGTACAAAAGGTACAGGGGAAAAACCATACCCTGCCTGCGCCAATTGCCGCCATTTCCGGCGGTACTACCTCAAGTTCGGGCAGCGGTACCGGGAACTGGATTTCGGCCACTGCGCCTGCTTTGGGTTGAGCAGGCGGAACGCCGCCGACGCCGGCTGCTCCCGCTATCATCGTCTGGTGAAAGAGGATGTGCGAAAGACCGAAGGGTCTGCAGGGTCTGCGAAAAAAGAAAGACAAGGGGGAAGCCCATAAAGGGCTTCCCCCTTGTCTCAGCTTGTGAAAAAATCGTGCCATAAAGATCGCCGAGAGCACCCCCTGCGTTTTGCTCAGAAAAGGAGCACCCTCCCGAAAACGGCGCGGGAGGGTCGATTTCCCGGGGCGACGTGCCGCGCCGATTTTTGTGAAAAAAAGCCACAATCCCCGCCCCCGAAATAGCAGACGTTAGCGGCGGGCCGGGGCGCGCCGCCGGTGGGGATGCTTGATGGCAGCTTGGAGAAAACCACTGTTAAATATATGTATGCTTTGGAGCGGAGCGGGCGGTTGCCGTGGCCGGAGAGGCCGGCAAGCGGTCTTTCCGGGACTGACTTGAATTCGGTCCGGCCATTTCGTCCCGGCCGATTCGGCCGGATCGCTTCGGCCAGACCGCTTCGGTCCGGCCGCTTCGGCCAGACCGCTTCGGTCAGCCCGTCGGTTATATCTGCCGCGAAAACAGCGGTTTCCCGTGGGAGTGGGGGAAGGGCCATCGGCAAGGGAGCGGCCGGGGCCCGGGAAAGGGCCGGGAAGGGTTCGGGGGGATTCGGGGGGAGGAAGCGGGGCGCTCATGCCGCCTGTAAACCGGTCGAAGCAGGAGAGGCATCGGCGGCGGAGAGGGGCGGCTGCCTTTGGGGGGCGGAGCAAGCGCCCAGTCCGCCGCCCTTTACAGACTTGTTACCGCTTTTGTAACCATTTTGTGGTGGAAATGAAAGAAAAAGAGGTGGTATATTAACCCTATAGAAATAAGGAAGGGGTAAGCGGGATGAAAAGACGTCTTTCGGCCCTTCTGGCCGTGGGGCTTCTGGCGCTGCTGGCGGCGGGATGCACCTCCTCCGGCGGTTTGGGAGAGGACCGGGCGGTGGGTGTGAAACCGAGCGCGGAGCAGGGGGACACGCCAGGCAGCCGGATGGAAGCGGGGGAGCCGGCCGCTCCATCAACCCCGGCAAAAAACGAGCAGACCTCATCGGCGCAGCCGGCCGGCGGGCGGCTCCATGACTTTTACACCATGCCCGACGAGGCGGGGGATATCGCCGCGCTGCTCTTCCTGGGCTGCGGGGAGGAGGCGGAGGCGGGAACCGCCGCGGTGAAGGAAGCCTATTTTTCCGGGCTTCCCGGCGGGTGGCCGGCGGAAACGGAGAGGGTGGAAACCGAAGAGTGGCAGGAGGTTTATCTGCTGCTGCCCAAGTATCCGGGCACCCTGATCGCGGTGCAGAGGCTGGACGTGGAGGAGCTTCCCGTGGCCGAACTGCTCACCACCGAGGGGCCAGTGCTGCTGTGCTGCAACCGCAGCGATGTGGTGCCCTCCACCCAGGTGACGGTGCGTTATGGGGACCGGGAGATCACCTTCAAGCCCCAACTCAGCATGAAGGACGGCTCCTGCGTGGCCGCCGAGGGGATTTACACCCAGGTGTTCCGCGGTTACTGATCCAAATTGGGCTTAAAAAGAACTGACTATAATCAAAAGAGAAAGGCCCTCTCCTTTTGTAAACTCCCACGCAAAAAAATTTTTTCGATATGCAAAAGGGCTCCCTGCCTGAGCGGGGAGCCCTTTTGGGCGAAAAGACAGCCCTCTCCGCCCAGCCGGGCGGCCGTATACCGGAATCCCGCAGCTTGGGCTCCGTCGTTTCCCGCGGCGGGATTTCCGCGGGAAGGCCGTCCGAAGAGAGGGTGCTCAATCGTCCTGGGGAAAAATCACGATCAGCAGCATCTTGAAGGGCTCCGCCGCCGCCACCGCATGGGGAATCTGCGCCGGCATGACGATGGTTTCGCCCGCTTCCAAGGGATGAGGGGTGCCGCCGACGGTGACGATCCCCCGGCCCTCCAGCCCGATCACCATGGCGTCGCCGTCCGAGGCGTGGGTGCTGATTTCCTCCCCGCGGTCAAAGGCGAAGAGGGTCAGGCTGTGCCGCTTATCCTGAGCGAGGGTTTTGCTGACGATCTGGCCGGGCAGGCAGGATACCTGCCCGGCCAGGGACAGCGCGGCCGCCTGGGGAATATTCTTAATCAACGCTTCCATTGGGGCAGCCTCCTATTCTTCGATGATTTGGCCGTCGGTGGAGAGGGTGACAATGTGCCAAGGGATCATTTTGCCGCTGTTCTGCAGCGCCCGCACCGCCGCGTTGGCCAGGCCGCCGCAGCAGGGCACCTCCATGCGCGCCACCGTCACGCTTTTGATGTCGTTCTCCCGGAGGATGGCCGTCAGCTTGTCGGCGTAATCCCCCTCGTCCAGTTTGGGGCAGCCGATGAGGGTGATGTGGTTTTTGATGAACCGCTCGTGGAAATCGCCGCAGGCAAAGGCGGTGCAGTCGGCGGCGATCAGCAGCCTGGCGCCCTGAAAGTAGGGGGCGCTGACGGGAACCAGCTTGATCTGCACCGGCCACTGCTGCAGCCGGCTGGCCGCGCGAACCGGCGCGGCCTCGGCGGCGGGCTCCTCCCGGCGGTGCAGAAGCCGGGAGCGGCTGCCCGGGCAGCCGCCCGCCGGGGGCTGCGCTCCCCGGTTTTCCAGGCGGGCTTTGACCGCCTCGGCGTCGTAGGCGGCGGCCTCCCGCTCCACAAAAGCGATGGCGCCGGTGGGGCAGACCGGCAGGCAGTCCCCCAGCCCGTCGCAGTAGTCGTCCCGCATAAGTTGGGCTTTGCCCTCCACCATGGCGATGGCGCCCTCGTGGCAGGCGGCGGCGCACAGGCCGCAGCCATTGCATTTTTCCTGGTCGATGTGGATGATTTTCCGTTTCATAATCGGGTTTCCTCCTAATAGATGATAATGGTTAATGGGAATTTTTCCCCGTATTCCTTGACGCTGCATCGGCAGTATACTATACTGAGCAGCATAAATCGGTTGTTTTTACAACAAAAGGAGGAAAAAATGACGGAGCATATATCGGCGCTGAAAAAATGCCCGCTGTTCGCGGGCATCGACCAGGGGGATATTCCCGCGCTGCTGGCCTGCTTGCAGGCCCGGGAGCGGCGGATGCAAAGGGAGGAATTCCTGTTTTCCGCCGGGGACAGGCCGGAGAATATGGGCGTGGTCCTGGCGGGCAGCGTACGGGTAGTGCAGGAGGATTACTGGGGCAACCGCGCCATTTTGGCGGTGGTGGAGGCGGGCGGCCTCTTCGGGGAGGCCTTCGCCTGCGCCAGGGCGGAGACGCTTCCGGTTTCGGTGGTGGGGCACAAGGAGGGGAGCGTCCTGCTGATAGGCCGCGACCGGATTCTGCCGGCCGCGCCCGCCGCCTGCGGCTTCCACGCCGCGCTGATCGCCAACCTGATGAAAATACTGGCGGAGAAAAATATCGCCCTGACCCGCAAAATGAAGCATATCACCAAAAAGACGACGAGGGAAAAGGTGTTGTCCTATTTGTCCGAGTGCGCCGTGTCGTCGGCTGGCAAGGCGTTTGAGATCCCCTTCAGCCGGCAGGAGCTGGCGGATTATCTCTCGGTGGAGCGCAGCGCCCTGTCCGCCACCTTGGGAAAGATGCGGGACGAGGGGCTGCTTACCTTTCATAAAAACCGTTTTCGCCTGATGTGAGCAGCGTCCGGGCGGGCTCCCCCGGAAAAAGGATCCGCCCTCCCGGCTTTCCCGAAAATTCCGAACAGCCCCCGGACACAGGGAAGCAGTGCTTCGCCAGTTCGGGTCCGGGACATAACGCGGCTGGTCACATCCGCCGGGGATGTATAGGTTGTGGGCTGTGAGGTATGCCGCCTGCAACCTATCCGCTTCCCGCCATACCAGGCGGACGGCGTTTTGAATAGGACCCGATGGGGGGCCGGCTCCATGGCCATAAATGCCCTCTGCCAATCCTCTCATTATTTTTTTGAGAACACTCGAGAGCATACGGGAAAAGGGCGGAGAAGATAGGGCCGAAATACCAAAATATCCCCCGGATTAGCAGACAAAAATCGTCATGATTCGGCAGGAATTATCCAATTGGTATATTTATTGACATAATATACAGAATTAAGGAAGCCGTCTTTGGGGTAGTGATCTTGAACATCGCGGGTATTGCGCAGCATTATAGACGTCGGCCGGGAAGTAGCGTCGGCCGTCCGTAGACGGCGCCGCGGCCTAGCTGCTCTTCGATCCGCAGGAGCTGGTTGTATTTGCACACCCGGTCGGTCCGGGCGGGCGCGCCGGTTTTGATCTGGCCGGTTCCCAGGGCCACGGCGATGTCCGCGATGGAGGTGTCCTCCGTTTCGCCGCTGCGGTGGGAGAGAATGGCGCGGTAACCGTTGCTTCCCGCCAGGCGGACGGTTTCCATGGTTTCCGACAGGGTGCCGATCTGATTGGGCTTGACCAGCACCGCATTGGCAGCCCCTTGGCGGATGCCCTCCCGCAGCCGGGAGGGATTGGTGACGAACAGGTCGTCTCCGACAACCTGCAGCCGCCCGCCCAGCTCTCCGGTGAGCCTGGCGAAGCCCTGAAAGTCATCCTCGCCCAGCGGATCCTCCAACGAGATCAGGGGATACTTTCGGGAAAGGCTCTCGAAATAGGCGATCAGTTCCTCCCGGGTCATCACGGTTCCCCGTTTGGGAAGACGGTAGCGGCTGTCCGGCTCCGCCCACTCGCTGGCCGCCGCGTCCAGGGCAATGCACACCTCCTCTCCGGGACGCAGGCCGGCCGCCTGGATGGCCTCGGTCAGCAGCCGGAGAGCCTGTTCGTCGTCCTGAAGGTCAGGGGCGAAGCCGCCCTCATCCCCCACGGCGGTGGAAAGCCCCTGCCGCCGGAGCAGTCCCTTGAGGGCGGTGTAGACGGCGCAGGCCATTCGCATGGCGTCGTGAAAGGAGCCGGCCCCCACCGGCATAATCATGAATTCCTGGATGTCCACGTTGTTGTCGGCGTGGGCGCCGCCGTTGAGAATGTTCATCATGGGAATGGGAAGGACCGCTGCCGCCGCGCCGCCCAGATAGCGGTAGAGCGGCTGGCCCGAGGCCAGGGCGGCGGCTTTGGCGCAGGCCAGGGATACCGCCAGGGTGGCGTTGGCGCCCAGCCGGGATTTGTTAGGGGTGCCGTCGGTTTCGATCAGCAGGCGGTCGATGGTCCCCTGGCTGCAGGCGGATATCCCCCGCAGAAGGGGGGCGATGTGTTCGCGGATGTTGGCCACCGCCCGGGTGACGCCCTTTCCGCCGTATACGTCGGGATGACCGTCCCGCAGCTCCACGGCTTCATGGCGGCCGGTGGAGGCGCCGGAGGGGACGCTGGCGGTGGCGGTCACGCCGTTTTCCAGGGTGACCTCCGCCTCCACGGTGGGGGTTCCCCGGGAATCGAAAATCTGGCGGCCGGTGACGGCTGCAATGGTAGGAGATGGCATGGAGATACCTCTTTTCTTCTTTTATTCACGGCTCATCGCTGCAATGATAGTATGTCCCCCTCTTCGTGTATTTCATGAAAGAATATCAGAAAAATGAAAACGCCCGGACGGCAAAAACCGTTTGTGAGGCGCTTTCGGCTTTATTCCGGTGAGCTTGGCGATACGTCCGGCGGCGCGGCCGGGATGGGGGAGGAAGCCCGCAGTTCCCGGGTGACGCTCAGGCAAAGGGGAGCGCCGGAAGAAAGGTGATCAGATCCGCCGCCGTTCCCCATGCCGAAAACAAAGATGAACAGCAGATTCAACAGGATGTTCAACACCCTGCCGGCGGCGGGGTCCAATATGGGTAGGCGGCGTTGCCTTGATGCGGCAGTGGATTGTAGAGGACAAAGTCCGTCAGCACAGGCTCTCTGCCGTACGCATATACTAAAGCTGAGAATATTTTTCGGAGGTAAGGTATGTGAACAGAAATAACTATGGCGGCCATGCTCCCGAGATAAGGGATTATGGGGCGGAACCGCTTATCGTGAACATCGACTGTTTTGCTCAACAGAATCCATATTATAGAACAGCGTTATGGACGGGTAACCATCTCCAAGTGACACTAATGAGCATACCTGTCCATGGGGATATCGGGCTTGAAATGCATTCCCATCTTGACCAATTTATACGCATTGAGGACGGATATGCTCTTGTCATGATGGGAAACAGCCAGACCAACTTGAACCACCGGCAAAGAGTAAACGGCAACTATGCCGTGCTTGTTCCCGCTGGCACGTGGCACAACATTATCAATATAGGGAAGACGCCGTTAAAGCTATATTCCATTTATGCACCGCCGCAGCATCCGTTTGGAACGGTTCATAAAACTAAAAAGGAAGCAGAAGATTCTGAAAAGCATTGATGAAGACAATGGAAGAAAAGTCCCGCATTTCGTACTATATGAAATGCGGGACTTCTTATATATTTTCTTGGAAACTCCGCTTCAGTACAAGGCCCCTTCCTCTCGCCTAACTGCCGATGAAGAAGGGGTCCGCCATAGTATAAACAGAGGATGAGCATGGAGATGATGGCGGGCGCCGCCAGAGTACAGACCAGCCGCGCTACCGGCGTTTCGGTCATCCTTCGGAATCTCTCCGCGGGGATTTCTTCCGCTTTTTGCTTTCCGCATTTCTCCATAGAGACTGCTTCATCCTTTTCGGGTACGCCCGCCGCACATCTTTAGGGAAACTACGCGGCAGCAATCAGCGCAGATTTCAACCACCCATCCGTGTGTTTCAGATCTGAGATGGCGTGGAAATTGTTGTATAATTTCCCTAAAATTTACCAATTATGAAGGGGACACCAATTTATACATAAAAAAATTTGCCAAATTGCAAAATGCAATTGACAAAATAAAAGGAATCCTGTATTATAGTATACTGCACAATCATGGGGAGATATGCCTGTTTATGCATCCAGTATAGCACAGAATGTGAAAATTGGCAATAGGCTTCCGCAAAATTTCTGGCGACTTTCTCTTGGCGCTTGAAAAGGGATTTCGGTGTGACAACCAAAAAATAGGAACAGGAGTGATCGAGCCTATGGCGAATGTCAAACCGGTCAAGCTGGGCAACAATGTTCGCATGAGCTTTGCAAAAATCAATGAGGTGCTGGATATGCCCAATCTCATTGAGGTGCAGAAAAACTCGTACGAGTGGTTTCTGAAGGAAGGGCTCAAGGAGGTTTTCAGCGACGTTTCCTCCATCACGGATTACACGGGCAACCTGGTGCTGGAGTTTATCGATTACCGCCTGGATGAAACACCGAAATATACCGTCGAGCAGTGCAAGGAGCGGGACGTGACCTATGCCGCCCCGCTGCGGGTGCGGGCCCGGCTGCTGAACAAGGAAACCGGCGAAATCAAGGAATCCGAGGTGTTCATGGGGGATTTCCCCCTGATGACCGATAGCGGCACCTTTGTCATCAACGGCGCGGAGCGGGTCATCGTCTCCCAGTTGGTGCGTTCTCCCGGCGTCTACTTCGGGATGAACTACGACACCACCGGCAAAAAGCTGTTCAACGCCACGGTGATCCCCAACCGGGGCGCCTGGCTGGAGTATGAGACCGACTCCTCCGATGTATTCTATGTGCGCATCGACAAAAACCGCAAGCTGCCGGTGACGGTCTTCGTGCGGGCGCTGGGTCTTGGCTCGGATGCGGAGCTGCTGGATTTCTTCGGCGACGACGAGCGGATCCACGCCACCATCGAGAAGGACATCACCAAGAACTCGGAGGAGGCGCTGCTGGAGGTATACCGCAAGCTGCGTCCCGGCGAGCCGCTGACGGTGGAAAACTCCCAGCAGCATCTGGACAGCTTGTTTTTCGATCCCCGCCGGTATGATCTGTCCCGGGTGGGCCGTTATAAATATAATAAGAAATTAGGGCTTTCCAATCGTCTGGCCGGCTGCCGCCTGAGCCGCCCGGTGGTGGATCCCGCCACCGGCGAGGTGCTGGCCGATGCCGGGGAGTTCATCAACCGGGAGCGCGCTTTGGAGATGGAGGACGCCGGCGTCACCGTCGCCTATGTGGCGGTGGAGGAGCACGGCGAGGACCGGGAGGTCAAGATCGTCACCAACGGCATGGTGGACATCCGGAAATATGTGGATTTCGACGCGGCCGAGCTGGGGATCCATGAGCGGGTGCGCTATTCCGTGCTGCGGGAGATCCTGGACGCCAACGAAACCGAGGAGGACCTCAAGGAGGCCATCCGGCAGCGGGCGGGGGATCTGGTGCCCAACCATATCATTATCGACGATATGCTGGCCTCCATCAACTACGTCAACTGTCTGGCCCACGATGTGGGCACGGTGGATGATATCGACCATCTGGGCAACCGCCGCATCCGTTCGGTGGGCGAGCTGCTGCAGAACCAGTTTCGCATCGGCTTTTCCCGTATGGAGCGGGTCATCCGCGAGCGTATGACCCTGCAGGCGCAGGATATGGACGTCATCACCCCCCAGGCGCTGATCAACATCCGCCCGGTGGTGGCCGCCATCAAGGAATTTTTCGGCTCTTCGCCCCTTTCCCAGTTCATGGATCAGACCAATCCTCTGGCGGAGCTGACCCATAAGCGCCGCCTGTCCGCTTTGGGCCCCGGCGGCTTGTCCCGTGACCGGGCCGGATTCGAGGTCCGCGACGTTCACTACAGCCATTACGGCCGGATGTGCCCCATTGAGACCCCGGAAGGCCCCAACATCGGCCTGATTTCCTATCTGGCCACCTTTGCCAGGATCAACGAGTACGGCTTTGTGGAGGCCCCCTTCCGCCGGGTGGATAAGACCACCGGCGTGGTGACCGACGAAGTGGTGTATATGCCCGCCGATGTGGAGGACGACTTTATCGTCGCCCAGGCCAACGAGCCGCTGGACGAGGAAGGGCGCTTCGCCCGTCCCAAGGTTAACGCCCGTTACCGGGACGAGTTTCTGGAAATCGACCGGGAAAAGGTCGATTACATGGACGTTTCTCCCAAGATGGTGGTGTCCGTGGCCACGGCCATGATCCCCTTCCTGGAAAACGACGACGCCAACCGCGCCCTGATGGGCTCCAACATGCAGCGGCAGGCGGTGCCCCTGCTGAAGACCGAATCCCCCATCGTGGGCACCGGTATGGAATACAAGGCGGGCGTGGACTCGGGGGTCTGCGTGCTGGCCAAGGAAGCCGGCACGGTCATCTCCGTTTCCGCCGACCGCATCGTCATCCGCCGGGATACCGACGGTCAGCAGGACACCTATAAAATCATCAAATTCATGCGTTCCAACCAGGGCACCTGCACCAATCAGCGCCCGGTGGTGAGCCACGGCCAGCATGTGGAAAAGGGGGAGGTCATCGCCGACGGCCCCTCCACCAGCGGCGGTGAGATCTCCCTGGGCAAAAACGTGCTGATCGGCTTCATGACCTGGGAGGGCTACAACTACGAGGACGCCGTTCTGATCAACGAGAAGGTCGTGCGGGACGACGTGTTTACCTCCATCCATATCGAGGAGTACGAGATCGAATCCCGGGACACCAAGCTGGGGCCGGAGGAGATCACCAGGGACATCCCCAACGTAGGCGAGGATGCGCTCAAGGACCTGGACGAGCGGGGGATCATCCATATCGGCGCCGAGGTGCGCTCGGGGGATATCCTGGTGGGCAAGGTGACCCCCAAGGGCGAAACCGAGCTGACCGCAGAGGAACGGCTGCTGCGCGCCATTTTCGGTGAAAAGGCCCGGGAGGTGCGGGACACCTCCCTGCGGGTCCCCCACGGTGAATACGGCATCATCGTGGACGTTAAGGTTTTCACCCGGGATAACTGCGACGAGCTTTCTCCCGGCGTCAACATGGTGGTGCGCTGTTATATCGCCCAGAAGCGGAAGATCAGCGTGGGCGACAAGATGGCGGGACGCCACGGCAACAAGGGCGTGGTTTCCCGGATCCTGCCCAGCGAGGATATGCCCTTCCTGCCGGACGGCCGGCCGCTGGACATCGTCCTCAACCCCCTGGGCGTGCCCTCCCGTATGAATATCGGGCAGGTGCTGGAGGTGCATTTGGGCTATGCCGCCGCCGCTTTGGGGTGGAAGATGATGACTCCGGTGTTCGACGGCGCCCACGAGCAGGATATCCAGGAGCTGCTGGAGCAGGCGGGCAAGCGCCGGGACGGCAAGACCGTTCTTTACGACGGCCGCACCGGCGAGGCTTTCGATAACCCCGTCACAGTGGGGTATATGTACTTCCTCAAGCTCCATCATCTGGTGGACGACAAGATCCACGCCCGTTCCACCGGCCCCTACTCCCTGGTGACCCAGCAGCCGCTGGGCGGTAAGGCCCAGTTCGGCGGCCAGCGGTTCGGCGAAATGGAGGTCTGGGCGCTGGAGGCTTACGGCGCTGCCTACACCCTGCAGGAGATCCTCACCGTCAAGTCCGACGACGTGGTGGGCCGTGTAAAGACCTACGAGGCCATTGTCAAGGGGCAGAACGTGCCCCAGTCCGGCGTGCCGGAATCCTTCAAGGTGCTGGTGAAGGAGCTGCAGTCCCTGGGCCTGGATATCAAAGTGCTGAATAAGGATAAGCAGGAGATCGACCTGAAGCAGACCTTCGACGACGACGACGATCTGAACATGGTGGCCGTGGACGACGCCGCTTTCACCCATGTGGCGGACGAGGGCGACCTGGACGGCTACGGTGTGGAGGAACCGGAGGTGCCGGAGGAAGAGCTGCTCCTGGACGAGGAGGAGACGGAGGACGATTACGTCTCCGACGCGCTGCTGGACGATGAACTGTAAGAAAGGGAGGGCTGATAGTCTATGATGGAATTCAATGTTTTCGATTCGATTAAAATCGGGTTGGCTTCTCCCGACCAAATCCGCAGCTGGTCCCACGGCGAGGTGAAAAAGCCGGAAACCATCAACTACCGCACGCTCAAGCCGGAGCGGGACGGCCTGTTCTGCGAGCGCATTTTCGGGCCGATGAAGGACTGGGAATGCCACTGCGGCAAATATAAGCGCATCCGCTACAAGGGCAAGATCTGCGACCGCTGCGGCGTCGAGGTC
>CAKTTT010000060.1 GCA_934615635.1 uncultured Eubacteriales bacterium
GGCATAAGCCCGTGCTTGTGCCTTTTGATGGCTGTATTCTATAAAGAGGAGGGTCTGCCGCCTTGAAACGCTGGACGCACTGGATAAAATCCCTATTCTATACGCCCAAGCACACCAAAACCTCAGACGACAATATCCTGCGGCTGCTCCTGCCCTCTATTGCGGGGAGCCTGCTGTGCATGGTCTGCCTGGCCGGGACGACATGGGCGTGGTTTTCCGCGAGTATTCAGACCGCGCCCCAGACGATTACAGCAGCCAACTTCGCTGTGACGGTTTCGATTGAAAACGATAAAGGGCAATCGGTTGAAGCTCAGAACGGCCAATATAATCTGACAGCAGGAGTGGAATATACCGTTACGCTAACCGCGGGCGGCAACGCTCCGAGCGGAGGTTACTGCATCGTCGAAGGCGGTGCGAAGCCGCAGTATACCGCCCAGATGCTGCCCGAGAAGGAATTAAAATTCACCTTGATCCCCAAAGAGACGGCGAACTATGCCTTTACCGCTGTATGGGGAAGCTATTCCGGCGAGGCGGATATACAGCAAGGCGCCATCATGAAAGGGAAGTAAAGCGTTCCAGATGGGTCTGCGCACATGGAGGCTGGCCTTATGCGGCGCCGTCTGATATGCCGGGGAAATTGAAAAACGGCCCGAAAAAGGCTTGCTCGAAGGTAGACGGCGGATATTTGATCGACTATGTTTTCTATCACTTTATCTAGTGGTATATCATGAATTTTCATAGCGAATGAAAATTATTTATGCTTTCTCTTGCGAAATAGTAGAATTTATTATAAAATAATATTTGAAAAGTCAAAAAACAGAAAGAATAGAGTGGAAATAAATTGAGGGAAGTGAAACAAAGAGGCGGACGGCTTTTGGCCGTTTTCGCCGCCGTTTGTATGCTGATGTCCTTATTGTCGACATCTATTTTTGCATCTGCCGAGGGAGAAGAGGAAGCGTTTGTGCTTCCTACCAAATGCGCAACCGTTGCTCTAGAAGGCGGCGAACTGCTGGACCTGGGCAATTCCTATACTCTGGCGGCGACGGAGCTCGACAGCACTGGTATCCAGGCGCTGTGTCTGACAGTGACCGAGCTGTTCGATATGGATTTGCTGCCGCTGCTAGGCGAGATGGCGCCGCCGGACATGGAGTCCTTCTCCATCAATGATATTCTGGATAAGGATTTCGACGGATTGGCGGAATGGGCGGGTCTCTCCACGGAGGAGCTGTCCGTTATCGTAGAGGGCTTACAGACGGAATATCCCGATTTGGCGGCCCAGCTTGAGGAGCCCTATACTTCCTTTAATGCGCTTGCCGCCGACGTGCTGGCGGTTTTCGGCCTAGAATATACGCCGGAGGACAGCCTGGGCGATTGGCTTCTGGATCTCGTGAACACGATGGCGGAAGCGATGGGAATCCCCTCGTTCGCCTCTCTTCCCGCCGCGTTTGTCGGGATGTGTAACGCCGCGATGGAGATGGAGTGGACCGAGGATACCTCTCTCGGCGTGATGTATAACGATCTGCTGGATATGAAGCTCGCTGATCTGATGGGCATGATCCCCATGGTCGCAGAAGGTGAGGATGATGGAGCGGAGGGGGAAGAGGATCTGTATCCCGCTATGGATCCGGATATGACTCTGCGGGACTATCTCTCCCTCATGACGGAAATAGAGAACACCGGGCTGTATATGATTAGCGCCGTCAGCAGCACAGCCCCCCTCACGCTCAAGCTGCACCACGATAAGGCGGCGGATGTCGCCTTCACCGCGGTTCTGGAC
Organism: uncultured Eubacteriales bacterium; assembly: GCA_934615635.1. Taxonomy (GTDB): domain Bacteria; phylum Bacillota; class Clostridia; order Oscillospirales; family Acutalibacteraceae; genus CAKTXU01. Next base: position 1,778 of record CAKTTT010000060.1, read on the forward strand.
GGCAAGGCCCTCACGGTCACCGATAAGGGCGACGGCGACTTCGAACTGCAGCTCCCTCGGGACGCTGGCAGCCATACCCTCGCCATCCAAGTGGCGTATACCGGGGATATGACCGATTATGAAGAGATGGTGGCCGAGAAGGAAGAGCTGAGTTACTACTACAATGTGGCTCTGAAAATTACTCCCAGCGATGCCTGTCAATTGACCTCTTTCTCCCTGGCAGGCGTGCCCGGCGTTATCGATGAGGAGAACAAAACGGTTTCTGTCACGCTGCCTGCGGGCACGGATGTGAGCGTCCTTATCCCGGATAAGATGGAGGTTTCCTATAAGGCTGCTCATAACGCTGACGAAGCGCAGGATTATTCCCAGGACGTGGCCGTGACAGTGACGGCGGAAGATGGGGTGCATACCGCCACCTACATCTTGAAGGTCACTGTCCAGACAAACGCGCCGTCTGATAATCCCGCTACCGGCGTTTCCACGGCGGCCGGCGCCGCTGTCATCGGCCTCGTCGCCCTGTCGGTGCTGTTCGCCGCCCGCAAACGTCGTGGTTGATTCGGCTTTTACAGCGAAATCGAAGGAATCAGGCGGCTTGATTAAACCCTATACGCCATTTCGAACTCGTACAAGCTTTCGATTTGCTTATTAAGGCGCCTCCACCGCTCCCAATCGATGAAAAACCGCCAGCCCTGTTCCGTATAGGGCCGGCGGTTTTTCGTTAGGCTACGGGAGGGAAGCGGAGGAGAAAGCAAATGAGCAGAATGAAAAAGCTGCTCAAGCAATGGCTGGCGGTATTGTTTTCGATGGCGCTGGGGACGGTGAGTGTACCGGTCGGTCTGACGGAAGTCTGACGGAAGAGGAGACTTCAGCAGCGGGAACGCCGGAAGCGGGAGAAGCGCCTGGGAGAAGGGCGGATACAGCAAAGCGCCAATCCTGGATGAGGACGTCACCCGGCGTTCGGAAGACGCCAAGCATTTCCGGCGCAGCGACGGATCGTATGCCATAAGCCGCTCCTGGCAATCGCCCGTGCGATTAAAACGCCTGCCGGTTATAATCGAAGCCGCAGTGGGAGAGGAATTCTCTGGCCATGAGGGTGGCGCCCATCTGGTTGGGGTGAACCCGGTCCCAGGCGATGCAGGTGGAGTGGCGGATACGGCAGAAACGCTCATACAAGGACTGAAAATCCACAAAAATACAGCCGTGCTTTTCCGCCAGTTCGCGGCAGATCTGGCAGTATTCGTCCATCCGCGCCCGCATCGGGTCCTCACGGTTGGGCTCCATATAAAAGGGGGTGAGGATGAAAATGCCTTTGACGCTGTCCTTCACCTTGCCGATCATGGTTTCCATATTGGCGGCGTATTCCTCCGGCTGCACCTGAGCATCCCGGATGGCGGGGCAGTCGAACTGCCGCCAGACGTCGTTGATCCCAATGCAGATGGATACCCAATCGGGTTTCAGTTCCACTACGTCCCGATCAAATCGGTTCAGCAGGTCCCGGCTGGTGTTGCCGCTGATACCCGCGTTGGTGATTCGGATGTTCCGCTCGGGATAACAGGAGACCAGCAGATTTTCGATCACCCGGACATAGCTTCTGCCCAGATCGTCGAACAAACCCTCTCCCACCGGCTGGGCGCTGCCCATATCGGTGACCGAATCCCCGGCGAACACGATGCGGTCATAGTTTTCAAAGAGCATATACCTTCCTCCAACCTTTTTGATTTTGTACGAATCCCGACGGATCGTACCAGCCTCCCTCATCTTATCACAGGCTACGGAAAATCGCCATAGGTCCGGGGATAAATCAGATAAATTTTTCCAAATAAACCATATCGGTCAGCAGTTTGCCGCCCTCCCAGATGGGATGATCGTAATTGTCGGTGAAAAAATTCTTGACCCGGAAAGCCTCGGTAAAGCCGCATTTCTGGTAAAAGGGGAGGGTGAGGGGACTGTCGCCCGTTCCCACCAGCATACGGTGACAACGGGGACGATAGAAATGACAGACATAGTCCACCATGGCGCGGCCGTAGCCCATCCCCTGAAAGGCGGGAGCGGTGGCCAGGTTTTTGATCTCCGCTTCTCCCGCGCCCTTGTCGCAGACGACGCAAATCGTCCGCAGACCGCCGTCGTACAAGGCGAACAGATCCCCCTGTTCCAAATACCGGTCGATCATGCTTTCCTGCTCGTCGGCCAGCAGCAGAAGGGGGAGGTATCGCTTTTTATCCTCCGTAACCTGCAAAAAATCCACTCTACCGGCCTCCATTTTTCGCTGTATCGGCCCAATTATACCACATAAACCGGACGGCTGTCATCCGTTGTATTCAAGAGCTGTATATAGAACAGCCTGCGTGTCGGGGCCTTTTTAATCATGCGCGCTGTGATGAAACACCACGTATAGGTAAGCGTTACCACTCCGCCACTGCATATCGATCCGGCAGGCTATAGTGGGGTGAATTTATGATTGATCTATGAATGGGCGTGATTATTCGCCAAGGTTGTTACGGGTGAGTATGATTTAAGCTCTATATTTAATGGCGTTTTTGACAAACACCAAACGGACGAAAAAGAAAAAAGGAATCCCCTGGAAATGAGCATTTAAGCCACTCCCAGGAGATTTTTAATGTGAAAGGACGACCGTATCCCCGAAAGTGGATAAGCGCAAGGAAACGAAGATGTGGATGAGAAACCTTTGCGGGTTTCTGCTCTGCGTCGAGCGTCAAACAACGCGACAAAAAGAAAAGACAGGCTTTAGCCTGTCTTTTCTTTTTGTAAAGGCGATACAAAATGAATCTCCAGCGCCGCAGGGCGCAAACCCGCAAAAAAGTTGGCAGCGACAGCGAACCGGTGCGAGGGCGTTTACAACCGAGCAGGTGAACCAAACGTGACTTTTTGCGGAAAGGAGAAGCAGCGGCGTGAACGCGCTCTGAATTTTGTAAAAAATCGGAGCAAGCGATACAAAGCTTGCTCCGACGTGTGAGGGTGAGATAAAAAGGATCCCGCTCGTGGCGAACTACACAACAAAAATGCAGCCGGCAACCCATTACGAATTGCCGACCGCAGGTCTGGAGCGGGAAACGGGATTCGAACCCGCGACATTCAGCTTGGGAAGCTGACGCTCTACCACTGAACTACTCCCGCAGATAAGCAAGCGCCTTGTTTTGGCGCTTGCTTATCATAGCATATTCCTTTTTAAAAATCAAGAGGTCATCGCAGTTTTTCGCCGCAAAGGAGAATAAAATATCGGATAACGGCTCCCGGGACCGACGCCTATACCTATTCCTGTGCAGGGAAGCCTTATTCGGCAACTGCGACGACGACTTCGGCCGTCAGCGCCCCATGCAGGCGGACAAGCAGGCCTTCGTTCGCCAGGGTGAAGCCGGACACCGAGGCGGTGTTGCCGGAGTTCAGGAAGGTGACGCGGTATTGCCGCGAAACATCCACGCCGCGCAGGCAGATACGCTGAGAGAAGGTACCGGCGTCGGCCAGGTTGAAGATGCCGAGGACCGAAAATGCCCCGCTGCTTTCGGCCCGCTCCAGAATCCCTGTGCCCTTCGGTTCGGTGCAATCGAACTCCAGGGTGTGGTGATACATTTTCGTGTGACCGCCCGCCGGCTGGATGACCTCTTTATACACCTTCAGCACCTTGTTCAGAACAGCGGCCTGCAGCGGGTTTTCCTTGGTGCCGTTGACGGTGGAAGCGTTCAGGGTGGGACGGCCGAACAGTAGCTGATAGGACTGGAATTCGAAGCTGCCATAGATGTGGCCGATCTGCGCGCCGATGATCCTGTCCACCAGCTCCGGCGGCAGCGCCATGGTGAGGCCGTTGGTGATGGTGAAGGAGCGGGGCGCTTTCTGCCAGTCGGTGACCCAAGTGTGGTCCGCGCGGCTCATCATGCCCAGATCGGTTCTGCCGCCGCCGGAAGCGCAGTTTTCAAAAATACAGTTGGGATATTTTTCGCGCAGCCGGTCCATGATGGCGTAAAAGTGCCGGTAATAGTCGAAGTCGGAATAGACGATCGTGCCGTCTACATAGCGATAGGAACGGAGGAACACATTGTGGTCCAGGCGGAAGATATCCAGCTTATATCGCCCGATGAGCCGGTCCATCATTTGATAGACGTATTCCGCTACCTCGGGGCGGTCGATGGCAAGAGGAGCGTCGGGAACGTTGACGGCGCCGATGGCCATATCGTAGCGATTGGCGCAGAAATCGGGATGCTCCTGCATAATCAGGGCGGTGTTGGAGAACACCCGCTCCGGCTCCATCCAAAGGCCAAATTTCAGGCCCCGCTCATGACAGTATTCCCGGATGCCGTCGATGCCCATCTCGTAGCGGTCGGTATGGGGGATCCAGTTGTAGGGGGTGGTGTCCTCGGAGGGCTGCGCGTTCCAGCCGCAGTCCAGAATGAAGTATTCGGCGCCGTATTCCAAAGCGTAGTCAATGGAATGCATGACGCCCGGGATATCCATATCCATTTCGCCGCCAAGTCCCACCTCCAGCGGGGCGTTCCAGGGGGCGATATGGGTGACGACGCTTTGGCGGATATGCTCATGCATGGCGTTGAAGGCGGCGTCGGCGTCGCCGAAGGTCATGCCGAGGTGGACCTCCGGCGTTTTTACCGTTTCGCCGGGGGCGGCGGTGGCGATGGGGGCGTAGCCGTCCAGCTTAACCTTAAAGGACATCAGCCCGTCGCCGCCGGCGCTGCAGTTGGTGTCGTGGTTGTAATCAAACTCGCAGCGCCAGCCGCCGGAATAGCCGATCTGGCAGATGAAATGCTGGCCGGTTGCCCGATTCTCCAGCAGGAACATCGGATGGCGGAAACGGTCGCGGATGAAGCGGCCGGCGACCACATAGCCGTCTCCCGTCATCTCATGCCAGCGGAAGGCGCCCTCGCAGCCCCAGTTGGAGGTCTCCATATAGCCTATGCGGTAGAGATTGTCGCCGGGCTTGAGCTGCAGGTCGGGGCGCTCGGTGATCTGCAGGCCACCAGAGAGGATGGCGAGCTCGGAAATGCGGCGGCGGGTCTGGGTAAGGTTGACGATTTCCAGCCATCTGGTGATCACCGCCGTGCCGTCCAGCAGGGTATGGACCGCTACATCGATCTGGGCGATCTCATGATGCAGGCGGACGACAGCGTGGAGACCCTTTTCGGTTTCCTCCTTGTCGAAGGACAGGAAGCTCCAATGGGAGAACAGTTCCATACCGTCGACGTTCAGCTTGAAGGCGGAGCCTTCGACAAAGGCGCGGAAGTTCATTCTCGGCACGCTGCCGTAGATGATCGTTTGCGGGGCATAGGCGGAGCCCAGCCAGCCGGCGGCGTAATAAATGCCGTCCACAAAAGCTTCCTCGTAAGAATTGGCGCCGGTGCGATAGGTGATGAATTTTCCGTTGCGTTCGTCCAGATAGCAGTCATAAAAGCGTTCCATTTTTCACCCTCATTTGCATTTTATTCAAAACACGTCGCCGCCCTCCGGACGGCTCGGCCGATGCCCTGCGGCGTTGACGCGGGGGCTTCGCCACACCGCCGGAAGGAAACGGCGTGTTCTGCTCATGTGCTGCACGGCTTTAGGGGAATCAGCGTTTTTTCTCCGCAACCTCCGCCAGCGATCTCTCCAGGAATTCTTCCACCTTCATCACGCCGATGTCTCCCTCGCTGCGGGAACGGACGGAAACCGCGCCGGCCTCCGCCTCCCGGTCCCCGACTACCAGCATGTAGGGAACCTTCTGTAGCTGGGCCTCCCGGATTTTATAGCCGATCTTTTCATTGCGCAGATCGGCCTGCACCCGCAGGCCGGCGGCCCTCAGCTTGGCGGCGACGGCCTGGACGGCTTCCGCCTGCTTTTCGGAGATGGGCATCACCCGCGCCTGTTCGGGAGCCAGCCAGAGGGGGAAGGCGCCGGCGAAATGCTCGATCAGGATGCCGATGAACCGCTCTATGCTGCCGAACACCACACGATGGATCATCACAGGGCGATGCTTCTCTCCATCCGCGCCGGTGTATTCCAGCTCAAACCGCTCGGGAAGCTGGAAGTCCAGTTGAATGGTGCCGCATTGCCAGGTACGGCCGATGGAGTCCTCCAGATGAAAGTCGATCTTGGGACCGTAGAAAGCGCCGTCTCCCTCGTTGATCTTGAAGGGGAGACCGATCTCCTCCAGCGCGGCCTGAAGGGCGGCGGTGGCCGCCTCCCAATCCTCGTCGCTGCCCATGCTGTTTTCCGGCCGGGTGGACAGCTCCACATGATATTTGAAGCCGAAGAGGGAGTAGACCTCGTCGATAAGGGCCACCACGCCCTTGACCTCGTCCTTGATCATCTCCTTGGTCATGAAGATGTGGGCGTCGTCCTGGGTGAAGCAGCGCACCCGCATGAGGCCGTGAAGAGCGCCGGACATTTCATGCCGGTGGACCAGGCCCAGCTCGCCCATACGCAGAGGCAGATCCCGGTAGGAGCGGGGCTCCGTCTCGTACACCAGGATGCCGCCGGGGCAGTTCATGGGCTTGATGGCGAAATCGGTTTCGTCGATAACGGTGGTGTACATATTCTCCTTATAATGATCCCAGTGGCCGGAACGCTCCCACAGGGCGCGGTTGAGCATGATGGGGGTGGAGATTTCCTGATAACCCGCCCGGGTGTGTACCTGCCGCCAGTAATCGATCAGCAGGTTCTTCAGGATCATGCCCTTGGGCAGGAAGAAGGGGAAGCCGGGGCCCTCGTCCAGGATGGTGAAGAGGCCCAGCTCCTTGCCCAGCCGGCGGTGATCCCGCTTCTTGGCCTCCTCCAGCCGCTCCAGGTAGGCATCCAGCTCCGCTTTTTTGGGGAAGGCGGTCCCGTATATGCGGGAGAGCATTTTGTTCTTTTCATTGCCCCGCCAATAAGCGCCGGTACAAGAGGTGAGCTTGACCGCTTTCACCGGCGCGGTGGTCATCAGATGAGGGCCGGCGCACAGGTCGGTGAAATCCCCCTGGCGGTAAAAGCTGATGGCCTCGCCCTTGCCGGCGTGTTCCTCCATCAGCTCCAGCTTATAGGGCTGATCCTCCATCAGCTTCCGGGCCTCGGTGATATCCATCTCAAACCGCTCGATGGGCAGCGCCTCCTTGGCGATAGCGGCCATTTCCTTCTCGATTTTTTCCAGATCGTCCGCTGTGAAGGGTTCGGCCTTGTCAAAATCGTAGTAAAAGCCGTTCTCTATGGCGGGCCCGATGGCGAATTTGACCTCCGGGAACAGATGCATCACCGCCTGGGCCAGGATATGAGAGGCGGTGTGGCGGAAGGCGCGGCAGCCCTCCTCGTCCTCGAAGGTGAGGATTTCCACCGTGCAGTCCCGAGTCAGCGGGGTGCGCAGGTCCACGGTTTCGCCGTCCACCCTGGCGGCGCAGGCCGCACGGTAAAGGCCCATGGAAATGTCGCGGCAGAGAGCTTCTACAGTGGTGTTTTCCGCCACCTGGCGGACATCGCCGCCCTTGAGAGTGATGTTCAGCATGGTCATTGGCTCCTTTCAAAAATCTGTTGCCTGCTGTTGTTTCGGCGGGACAAATGAAAAAGCCCCGCCCCTGTCCGAAGGGGCGGGGCACGACTGCGCCTCGCGGTTCCACCCTGATTTTTGCGGCCGCAGGGCCGCACTCATTACAGCCGATAACGGGGCCAGCCGTCGCGCTTTAATCCGCAAAAGCGGTTTCCGGCGCACGCTCCGGGGCGGTTTCCGGCTCCGCGGGATCTACGCCGCTTCCACCTGTGCGGCGCTCTCTGCAAGATCCGATGCGGACGGCTTCCCCGTCATAGCTTATGAGGGGATGATACCACCGAAACACGGGGTTGTCAAGACCGGAGGCGGCCGATATTTTATGCGGCGTATGCGGCGCTGAGGGTCATCCGGCGCATATGATAAAACAGCGGCGACAGGGCGGAGGGGAGAAGGCTCCGCCGGATCGGGAGAGGAATACGATATGCTTCAAAAGAGGAGGAGAAAGGGGCGGCGACACACCGAAGAGGAGACCATCGGGATCCTTCGTCGGGAAAGAGCGGGCATTCTCGCCCTGGCGACGACGGCTATCCCTGGGCTGGATATATGCCGGTGGAAAGCGTTCTCTTTACTGCGCCCAAACAGGCCGCACGATGGATGCGGCGGCGCATCGCCACAAAAAGCTGCCCTCTGCTTCCGCGGCGTGATCGCTTTCGTAAGCATGGCTTGATGGAGGGAAAAAGAGAAGCGGCTTGCCATCGGCTGCCGGTTCTCAAGGCGCACCGGGCGATGAGACGGGACGGAAGCGGTATGGAAAGCGCCTGCTGATATCCGGCAGAAAAAGCCGAACCGGGGGGCCGATTTTCAGGAAGAAAAACCCCGTTTTCGCTGAAAAACAGCCGTTCCGGACCTTAGAAGGCCGGAACGGCTGTTTCGTTGGAATTTTATTTGATATCCCGGCGGCAGAAGCTGTCCCGGGCGATCCACAGGAAGCAGACCAGATAGACTAGCAGCACCACCACGGAGAAGCCCAAGGTCATGGAGGGATCGATCTTGAGTCCGGCGGGCATCCCCATGTTCATCATGCTGTTCATACCGGGCAGATAGCCGGTGAGATCGGTGTTGCAGAAGAAAAGGAATTTCATCCCGGGGATAATGATGCCGGCGCCGGAAAGGACAAGAAGGATGGTCGTCACCATGGAGCTGCCCACATAAAGGATGATGGAAACGGCGATAGCGACGGCCCCCTTGCGGGTGACGGCAGAGAGCATGAGCGCCAGCGCACCGTATACCAGCACGGGCAGCAGATTCAGCAGATACTTGAGCAGAACGAACAGCAGATAAGGCAGCCGCACCACCTGGCCGAAGAGCGCCAGCACCTGCATATCGCCGATGCCGGAGAAGCCGCTGAGGATACCGCACAGCAGGAAGCTTGCCACGAACAGGGCGCCGGTGGCAATCAGGGTGATTTCCAACAGGATCATCCCTTTAGCCCAGAAGATTTCCCGCCGCTTGTGGGGAGTGATCAGCAGCAGTTTCACCGTGCCGGTGCTGAATTCGGTGGCGATCATGCCGCCTGCCAGCACCATGAGGATCAGAGAGATCAGGCTGACGGAGGATACGGTGGAATCCAACAGCCCCAGGAAGGAATCGGATTCCACCGGCTGGGCGTTGTTTTTCAGCCTTTCTTCCGCTATGCGGACGTCCAGCTCCAGTTCTTTTTTTCGGTTGGCGTTGAGGAGGCCGGCGTCATCCTCTCCGCGCAGCAGACTGAAGCGGTTTCCTTCGATGCTGTTGAGAAGCTGGTATTTCCAACTGTCCGCCACCTCATCGTTGGAATACATTGGGTAGTCGAGGTTGTTTCTTTCGGAGATAGGCGGGATGTCGTAATCCAGATACATCTGCAGGATATCGATGGCGATCTGCTGCTCCTCGGAGGTCAGATAACCGCTGTTGTCGATGGCGGCCTGCTTTTCATCGATCTGGTACTGGACATATGCCCGCCAGTCGTTGCCGTCTGCCAGAGCTTTCAGGCTATCCGCCTGCTTTTTAACTTCCCCGATCTGCTGCCGGATGGGGGCGGCGGAGGCTTCATCCAGACCTTCCAGGCTGGCTTCCAGTTCCCGTATCTGTTGCTGGAAAGAATAATACTCTTGGTAAGGATTGGTGCGCCAGTCGGAGGGAGGAATATTGTTTTCCAGCAGATAGGTGTAGGCCTCCGCCTGATATTTCATGGCTTCATCCTGCTGATACGCCTGAATCTGGGAGGCGTAGGATTCCTGGCAGGTGTGGTACCAACTGTAGGAATTCTGAGAATACATATATTTGGTCAGACAGACGCTGAGACCCA
>CAKTTT010000061.1 GCA_934615635.1 uncultured Eubacteriales bacterium
GAATACGCCTATACCATCCTGGATGTGGTGAGCGACCTTCCCGCCGACTGCATCCAGAAGATCAACGCCATCGACGGCGTGATCCGGGTGCGCAAAATCTAAGGATACACGGCAGGCGGCCTCTCCGGACGGGCTTCGTCCGGAGAGGCTTTTCTTTTTTTGAGACGGCCGGAGCCCCGTGCCGGCGGAAACGGAGGATACGGATGGAAAGCGACCTCACGATCAGAAAAATAGAGCGGGCCGATGCCGACCGCCTGCTCCATGAATTCCGGCGGCAGGGCTGGGCCAAGCCCCGGGAGGTGCTGGAAGGGTATTATGAAGAACAGCGGCGGGGAGAGCGGACGGTTTTCATCGCCGACTGCCAGGGAGAGACTGCGGGTTATATCACCCTCCGGCCGACCGCCTCCGCCGGTCCCTTTGCCGGTCGGGGCATCCCCGAACTGACGGATCTCATCGTGTTTATCCGCTTCCAACGCCGGGGGATCGGCAGCCGGCTGCTGGAAGCGGCGGAAAAAGCGGCGGCCTCATCCGGTTCCGCCGTCACCCTGGGCGTGGGCCTGCACAGCGGATACGGTCCGGCCCAGCGGCTCTATGTGAAGAGGGGCTATATCCCCGACGGCAGCGGCGTCTGGTTTCGGGATCAGCCGCTGGATCCGTATGCCGATTGCCGGAACGACGACGAGCTGATTTTGTACATGTCCAAAAAGCTTAAGCGGGAAGGTGGAGCGGATGATGAAGCGTGAAGAGCTGCGACGCTGGATCGAAGCGCAGGCGGAGCCGGACTTCCAGGCCTTTTCCGCCGCCCTGGTGCCCGGCGCGGACAACATGGCGGGGGTTCGGCTGCCCATTCTGAAGGCGAAAGCACGGGAAATCGCCCAACAGGCGGACTGGCGGGCCTTTGTGGAGCAGGGGGCGCAGGGGGAGGATCTCTGGTTCGAGGAAACCATGCTGCGGGGCATGGTGATCGGCTGTGCCTCCATGGAGCTGGAGGAACGGCTGGAACGGATGGCGGCCTTTGTGCCCCAAATCCGCAACTGGTCGGTGTGCGACAGCTTCTGCGCCGCCCAAAAGTGGGTAGGCCGACATCGGGAGGCGGTGTGGGATTTCCTGCAGCCTTACATCCGATCCGATGAAGAGTTCTCCGTCCGGTTCGCGGCGGTGATGCTGCTGGACCACTTGATCACCGGCGACTATATCGGCCGGGTGCTGGAGGCGCTGGACAGCATGAGCCCGGCGGGTTACTACGCCCAGATGGCCATTGCCTGGGCGGTATCCATCGCCTACGTGAAATTTCCGGAGGAAACCGGGAATTATCTGCGCCGCTGCCGTCTGGACGATTTCACCTACAACAAGGCCCTCCAGAAAGCAGTGGAATCCCGGCGGGTGAGCGACGAGGACAAAGTGCGGCTGCGGGCCATGAAGCGAAAGGGATGAGCACATGATCGTCAGCATCAGCCGGCGCACCGACCTTCCCGCCCTTTATCCGGATTGGCTGATGAACCGCCTGCGGGAGGGGTTCGTCCTGGTGCGTCAGCCTTATCGCCCTCATCGCATCAGCCGGGTGGAGCTGCGGCCGGAGAAGGCGGAATGCTTGGTGTTCTGGTCCAAAAATCCCGCGCCGCTGCTGCCCCGCCTGGAGGAAATCCGCCGGATGGGCTATCATTTTTATTTCCAGTTCACCCTGAATCCTTATGGCCCGCCGCTGGAGGCCGGTCTGCCTCCCCTGGCCGACCGGCTGGATACCTTCCGGCGGCTGTCCGAGACCGTCGGGCCGGAGCGGGTGATCTGGCGGTATGATCCTGTGATTTTCGGTGCCGGGTGGGATGCCCCGCGGCACGGGGCTGCCTTTGAGAAGCTGGCCGCCGCGCTGGAAGGCTTCTCCAGCCGGTGTATTTTCAGCTTTCTGGACTGGTATCCGGGTATGCAGGGACGCATGAAGGGGTTGGCGGTGCAGCCGGATGGCGTACAGCGACGGCACGTAGCGGCGGCCTTTGCCGCCTCCGCTCGTGCCCACGGCTTCTCCCTGTCCACCTGCTGCGAACCGGAGGAGGATCTCAGGGATCTGGATATCGGGCGGGCGGCTTGTATCGATCCCGGCTTGATCGAGGCGCTGCTGGGCTGTCCTATCCGGCGGCGGAAGGACCCGGGCCAGCGCCCCGGCTGCGGTTGTGTGGAAAGCGTGGATATCGGCGCCTACGGGACCTGCCTCAACGGCTGCCGGTATTGTTACGCCAACCGCTCCGAAGCGGCGGCGGCGGACAATCATCTCCGGCACGATCCGCACTCTCCCCTGCTTATCGGCTGGCCTGAGCCGGAGGACGAGATCGTGGAGCGGGAATACGGTTCCATCCGGCTTGCCCAAACCTCGCTTTTCTCCGGGGAATAAAGCGGGAGCCTCTGCCGGACGCCTTGAAAAAGCACTGGGAATCCGTCCGTATCCCTTCTCTTTCAGCCGCGCAGAAGGATCGCCCGCTCCCCCCCTCTCAATCCCTATCCCGCGGCCGCGCTCCCCTTTCCCGGTCACAGCCCATGAGGAATACGCTTCCTTGGCCACCCAGGGCAGACTCCGCGCGGTCTCACGTTCCAAAAAATCGCCGGTCCTCTCGGGGAGCCGGCGATTTTTTCGTTGTAACGGCCCCCCCGGCCCTGCCGGTGGAGGTCCTCCGTCAACCTTCGCTTCCAGCCTGGAGCGAGGTGAGTCACCAATAAAAAAGCTCAATGCCAGATAAAATCCAACGGCTTACGGACGGCGAGGCAAGTGATGCAAGGGAAATGGACCTTTCATTGCGTCTTGAGAGGCCCGCCAGTAAGAGGCCCTTTTCGCGCCTGCTCACGCCTCCCGCTGTGCCGCAGGCTTTGATTTATAATTCTTCGAGCTGCGAAAGCAGCCTCTTGATCTGCTCCGGCGGCACCCGTCCCTTGGCGTGTATCAAAATCTGATTGAGCGTCATGCCGCCGGCCAGCCCCAGCAGCGGGGAGCGGGCAAACTGAGGCAGCTCCCGGGTCAGCAGCTCTCGTGCCTGGGGATGGCGCAGGATTTCCCCCAACGTAATCTTTCCCTGCCGCAAGTCCATCAAAACGCCTCCTTTCCTGGGCGCCGGCGTACCGGTATACTGAAATAGGGAATATTCCGCCCAAATCGCCCGTATGAGAAAAGCTCCCTCTCCTTCATACAAAGACCTTCTCCTTATTGTATGCGCGCCTGGGGAATTGGTTGCCCTTTCCCCCTCCGGATGACGCCCTGCCCCGGGATCGCCTAGCTGGATAACTCCAGGCAGTATCGCCACCTTCAGCGGGTATCTTCCGTCCACGTATTTTTCCCTCCCAGAGACAAAGCTCCCGGCAAAAGCCTTTGCCCACCGTATTTTGCGATGATGCAAGCGGCGGCGGGATTTCCGTTATAACAGCCGGGGCAATCCCGAGGGCGAAATCCTCAGGGCGCTCTCCGGCAGACCGCCTCCGGACGCTGGTCTTGGCCGCGCCGTGCCGACTCTTACACTCCTATATGGGGAGGATTCCATCAGTCGCAGCCGAACCCGCTTGAAAAAAGCACTTGCAGCGGCAGGGAAACCGGATCATCCTTTGCAAAAAGAAAAACGCCCGCCCAGCGGACGGCGATTTTTCAAAAAAGTCGCCGCGAAGGGAATATCCTTCGCGGCGATTTGGCTGCGGAACAAGGATTCGAACCTTGACAAACAGTGTCAGAGACTGTCGTGCTACCATTACACAATTCCGCAATATTTGGGAGAGCGTTACTATTATATCGAATTTACAGCATTTGTCAAGAGGGTTTGTCAAACAAATTTTGCCCTGTGTGAAAAAGAATATGCATGAGCGTTGAAAAATAAAAAAGCAGCCGCCCGGAGGGCGATTGTCCTCCGGGCGGCTTGAGCCTTCGGTAAAATTACTTCAGGCCGTTCTCGTACTGCTGAATCATTTTCTTGCTAATGTGTCCAGAACGTAGTTCGTGCCGGTTGTACTTAATATCCGCAAAAATTCCCATTTTTAATAGAATCGTTAGCTTCATGGATTGATCGTCGATGGAGGTAACATTAATACGTTCTATAACCGTTTTAATAATATCATCCATTTGCTCATCGGTCATTTCATTTATATCTGGATCAGCCGCAAAGAGCTTTGTAAAAAAATCCCGAATTTCTTGCAATCCTTTCACATATTCCTTTTCTGCTTCTTTGTCTCTTTCCAGATCGTTAATCTTTTGTTCTAACTCACTTATATCAGCGTTAAGGCTATCATTCCTCCTGCCGAATTCTACTTTTGTAATCATGTCGTCGGTATAAAGTTCCAGCAATTTGTCTTTTTTCCGGCATAGTTTATCCATTTTTTCCTTTGCGCTTTTGATTTTTGCTTGTACATCAGTTGTAGTATCCGTGGACTTGAAAATATCAATAAATTCATTAATATACCCTTCCATATCATCCGAAATAGACAGTATATAAGTCTTTAATATTTTGTAAAGTTCGGCCTCGTAAATAGCGATTGAACTACAGGCTTTATAGCCGTGCCGCTTTTTTTCAGAACAAATCCATTGATATACCGGAGCGCCGCCAATCGGCGTATGGGATGTCCGCCAATATGGCTGATCGTGGCCGACACACCATATTTTCCCGGTCAAACAGCTTTTGTTTTTTAGACTGTGCTTGTGGTCCTTTACGCTGTTGCTTCTAACAGCGTATACTTGATTTGCACGATCCCATATTTCTTCCTCAACAATCGCTGGAACGATCTCGCCGGAATCATCCTTATACATCGTCCATTCCTCTTGTGGCAAAAATCGTTGTTCTTTTGTTCGATAATCCACGATTTTGACCTTGCCGCCTACATAGTATCCTTTGTACTTCGGATTCTGAATAATGTTGTGAATTGTATTGTGCATAATCTTTGTATCGTTACGGCTACGGTATCCCCGATCATACAATATCTTTTCAATCGCCCTAGAACTATATTCACCCGTAGCGTAGAGATCAAATATTAGGCGTATCATTTCCGCTTCTTGTTCATTTATTGTCAAACGTCCATCCAACTTGTCATACCCAAATATTCGGCTATTTCCAAGCACAACACCGTTCTGAATACTGCGGGCGTGACCGAATCGCACCCGTTCTGACAGTTTGCGAACTTCGTCCTGCGCGATACTGGACATGATAGTAAGCCGCAGTTCACTGTCTGTATCAATGGTGCAGATGTTGTCCGACTGGAAAAACACCCCCACCCCCGAATGTAAAAGCTCACGGGTATATGATAAGCTGTCTAACGTATTCCTCGCAAAACGTGATACCTCTTTAGTGATAATCAGATCAAACTTACCTGCTTTTGCGTCTTGAACCATTCGCAAAAAATCTTCCCGTGTTTCGGTGGTCTCACCCCGGATTTTGTCCTTGTATCCGTCTACATATGTCCAATTAGGAACTTTTTGGATAAATTCCGTAAAATAGCCAATCTGATTGGCGATTGAGTTTAGCTGCTCGTCCGTTTTCGAGCTAACGCGCGCATAAAATGTTACTCTTAGCGGCATATCGTATATTGTGAGCCGTTCCGCTTTCATTCGACTGGCAACCTCATATATATCCATACTTCCCCACTCCTTATTTACTGTATTGGTAACATTATATAATTATTATACCATGACAATTTCATGATGTAAAGTGAGACGCTTTTCAAAATTCTGTAATGTTACACCAAGGGGGAAGTGTCGAATATCCTAACTCCCGCCCAAAGGGAATGGGTTTCCCCCAAACCCCCTTCCCACCCCCTCCGGGGGGAGATTACAAGCTGGGGGAAGATATAGGTTAAGGCGTCCGAAACGATTCGGACGCCTTTTTATTGTCCAATTATAAGGAGGAATCATCCATGACACCCTACACGCCCGAGCAGATCACAGAAGTAAAGCGGATTGATCTATTGTCGTATCTGCAAGCCCGCCGTCCGGACGAACTCATCCGCGCAGGCCCGCACGAATACCGCACCAAAACCCACAGCAGCCTTGTCATTTCCAATGGCAAATGGCGGTGGTGCCGGGGAGGCCTCGGCGGCACAACGGCCTTGCAGTATCTTATCAAAGTGGAGGGCTATCCTTTTTTGAAAGCCATAGAGGAATTGAGCGGCACACCTTCCCTCCAGCCTGTCAGTAGACCATCGAATATGCCGGAGGGGATTTTCAAGTTGCCGCCAGCCAATCAGACCAACGCCCATGTCCGCGCGTATCTCCGTTCCCGTGGAATCAGCGACGCGGTGCTCGACTACTGCCTGGAAAGCCGCTGTCTATATGAATACGCCGCCTATGCCAAAAAGGGGCCTTATGCGGGCCGCCTAATCGGCTTTGACTGCGTGTTTGTGGGCTTTGACTTGGCGGGAATTGCCCGTTTTGCCTGTATGCGGACGGCAAGCAACCGCTCTGATTTTCGCCATGACGTGGACTTTTCCAAAAAAGATTTTAGCTTCTGTCTCCCAGCGGAACAGCCTAATAATCCTTGCGTGGCAGTATGTGAGGCACCCATCGACGCGCTTTCCCATGCCACGCTTGCGGCGCGGTATAGGGGAAACTGGCGGGACACGCACCGTCTGGCGTTGGCCGGAGATTCCCTGCTTGCCCTGCGCCGCTTTTTGGCCGATCACCCGCAGATCTCTATTATTGACATCTGTACAGACAACGACCCTACGGGCAGGCGGATTGCCGCCGACATTCATGACTTGTACGACAACCGCTATACCGTCCGCGACCGCTTTCCGCCAAAGGGTAAGGATTACAACGACTATCTGATGATGAGGAAAGAAAGGAGCCAAACCCGATGAAAAGACCGTTAATCTATGTGTGCTCCCGTTACAGTGAGGGAGACAGCCGTCTGGAGGATATCCGCCGAGCAGGTCGGTATTGCCGCCAGCTCTATGAGGCGGGATACACTCCGATAGCTCCGCATATCCTTTTTCCGCAATTTCTGGACGGCAGTATTCCGGAAGAAAAGCAGGATTTTCGATGTATGTCCTTGTTAATCATGCGCCGCTGTTCTGCGTTGGTTTTATGCGATGTTGAACCGAATAATAGCATGATGGATATTATTCAGAACGCCCAACGTTATCATATCTTTTGCACCACCCTGGATGGTATGTTGACCGTGCAATCTCTCATCCATAGCAGCAAGCCAGAAATCAATGCCGATATGTAACCTTCCGTCCATTTGGCGGGAGGTTGTTTGAAAGGAGGATATATTTATGGACTATGAAGAAAAGAAGCAGGCGCGTATTGACCGACTCCACGCCAAGACCCAAAAGCTGGAGGAAGAAAGCCGCGCCTTATTTGAAAGCGGCGATAAGATGTTAAATGCTATTCCTATGGGCCAACCGCTCGTCAGTCAATCCCTGCGTTCCTACCATGCACGGGCTGTGAGTAAGATCGACCGATCTATGGAAATTCGTGAAAAGGCAGAGTATTATCGTCAAAAAGCAGAAGCGATGGAAAAAAACACCGCCATATATTCCGACGATCCTAATGCGATTACCAAACTGCAAGAAAAACTAGCGCAATGCGAGGCAAAACAGGAGTATATGAAAGCGGCTAATCGCTATTATCGCAAAAACGGCACCATGCAGGGATATGAAGAAATCAAAGACGAGGAGGCAGGGCAATTAGATCAGAATATCAGGGATGATTACTCAAGGGAAAACATTCCGTATCCCTCCTATAAGTTGAGCTATAATAATGCGAACATACGACGACTTCGGGAACGAATCAAATCCCTGTCGCAAAATATGAAATTTGTAGGTTGGGAATTTTCAGACGGAAAGGCCGTCGCCAATACTGAGATAATGCGTTTACAATTGATATTTGACGAACGACCAGATGAAGAAAAAAGATGTATTCTCAAACAAAACGGATTCCGCTGGAGCCCGTCGGAAGGGGCATGGCAGCGGCTTTTAAACGATAACGCCATCTATGCCGCCGGACGGATAGACTTCATCCAGCCCCTATCCGGCGAAAGGCCATCCCAGCTTCAACGCAAAACCACCCGATCACAAGGCAACGCCCGCTGACCTCCCGCCAATTTGACGGGAAGCTCCGTGTGAAAGGAGAAAATATATTTATGGCAGAAGAAAAAATCTACACAATACTAAACTTTGGTGATCAACTTACTACAGGTAGAGAAATTAAAATCAACCACCATATTTATTGCGATTTTTCAACAGAACATTTTTCCCCTCTTATTTCACAACCGGTAGATATTTTGCAAAAAATGCGCGATGATAGTGCC
Source organism: uncultured Eubacteriales bacterium (assembly GCA_934615635.1). Lineage (GTDB taxonomy): Bacteria > Bacillota > Clostridia > Oscillospirales > Acutalibacteraceae > CAKTXU01. The sequence continues at coordinate 8,268 of CAKTTT010000061.1, forward strand.
GAGCAAGAGACTAGCATATTTATTAAACTACAAAAAGCAACAGACGAGTGGGCGGAAAGGGCAGCACAAACACAGTTAATTGATAAAGCAATCGAATATGTAATAACACCCGCCGTAAAGCATACATCAAACGAGTGGATTAAGGATGAATATGGTAATTACTCAAAAAGCAATATGGTATACTGTATGAATTACCAAATCCGTGAGGTTCCTAGTTATGATAGAATGTTGAAAAAAAGCACTCCCATAGCATGGATAGTATCATGGGATGTCAATGTACAAAATCCAGGTAAAATTTATCATCCTACTCAAATCGCTGGGCAAAAAAATAAAGAATTTGATAACAAAGAATCGCTGGAAAAATATCTACAAGGTCGTATCAAAGCGTATGCTCATTTATTTACCGAAATCTCCCCGGCTATTCCTAAAATCTATAAAAATTATTTTTGCGTTAACGACCAGCTCCTGCCAGGATATTCATTACAAACCGAACAAGAAATATCCGCTGTACATGACAGGAACAACGATTTATCGGACAAGCAATCCTCCCCCAAAGCACATAATCACCGTCAAAGACGAGATAAAAGCCGCTGACCTCCCGCCAGCGTACAACGAAAAATCCCCAGAGTGGTAGGGGGCGCGGCGGAGCCGCGCCTGTAACAGCAAGCACGGCATTTTGACGGCAAATGCCGCTTGTTAGGGGAGCACCCCTAAAACCCTTTCCTAGCGCAATAAATGCGCTGCATAACGACCCGCTAAATAAAATGGAATAGGCCGCAACCAAGCCGCTGGTGAAAACCGGCGGCTTGGTTTATGCCCGAAAGGAGGCCCCATGTCAAAGAAAATCAAAATCAGCGTCCGGCTGACGGAAACGGAACACGCCCATCTGAAAGAGCAATCCGCCAATGCCGGGCTAAAAATGGAACCCTTTGTCCGCCGACTGATTATGGGGCAGGAAATCCGCCCGCGCCCGCCGGACAGCTATGCCACGCTTCTGCGGGAGCTGTCGGCCATCGGCAATAACATCAATCAGCTCGCCCGCGTCGCCAACAGCACCCACGAGGTCACACCGGAACAACTCATACAGGCGCGATATCTGGCTGGGGCCGCGTGGAAACGTGTAAAGGAGAAGATATAATGGCCGTGTCCAAAATCATCGTCGTACGCTCCCGGCTTGACCGGTGTTTGGCCTACATCCGCAACCCAGACAAAACCACCCTGTCGCTGGAACTGGACAATGCGGCAACGCCCGGCCAATCCGAAACCATCTGTCTGGAAACCGCCTTTAACTGCCAACTGCAAACGGCCTATGCGGAAATGGTGGAAACCAAAGCCCGCTGGGGGAAGGAGGTTATCGACCATGTACAGGGGTATCACATCATCCAATCGTTTTCCCCCGGCGAGGTAACGCCGGAGCAAGCCCACGCCATCGGCACGGAGTTTGTCCGCCGGTATCTGGCCGGACAGTATGAGGCCGTTGTTACCACCCATCTCGACCAAGATCACCTACATAACCACATTCTATTTAATTCGGTATCCTTGTTAGACGGCCACATGTACCGCAACAATTTTACCGACTATTTCCGGGATATCCGTGGTGTAACGGACGAATTATGCAAGGAAAACGGCCTGTCTATCGTAGAACCGAAAGGGCATGGAAAATCCTACATCGAATGGAAGGATGAAAACGACGGCAAGCCCACCCTGCGCGGCATGGTAAAGGCCGACGTGGACACGGCCATCCGGCAAGCCTACACCCTCTCCGCCTTTGTGGACGCCCTGCGCAAGCAGGGCTATGCGGTGAAAACCGAGGGAAAGTATATGGCGGTACGTCCACCCGGCGGCTCTCGGTATATCCGGCTTAAATCGTTGGGTGAGGACTACACGGAAGAGGCCATCTGGCGGCGGATTTCAGAGCAGCGGGAGGCCCCGGCCTCCCGACAGGCTGGGGAGAAGAAATCGACAATGGGCGGCAAAGGGACTTCCCGCCAAATTGGCGGAAAGTCCCCGGCCGCGTTCCGGCTCCCCTCCCGTCTGCCGTATCGCGGCCCCTTCGCCCAGCGCCGAAGGCTGACAGGCTTCCCGGCGCTGTATTTTCGGTATCTGTATCTGCTTAAACGAATACACCAGAATCAAGCTCCCCCGCAAATCGCCGCCCCTCTCCGCCAGGAAGTGATAAAACTGCGCCGCTATATCCGGCAATATCAATATATCCGACAGCACCATATCACCACGGTGGCGGAGCTGGCCGCCAAGCGGGAGGAACTGCAAGCACAGGTTGCCGAACTGACCGCCCAACGCAAGCCCTTGTACAAGGAGATTCGACGGACAGACGGGGCGGAAGCACAGTCCACCCGGGAGGAAATACGGACGCTGACGGGTAAGCTGCGCACCGCCCGCTGGGAATTGTCCATCTGCGAGGCCATTGAAGAGGACACATCCGCCATCCGGCAGAACCTATCGCAGACAACATCCATTCACGAAAGTAAAAAGGAGGCATATCGCTATGAGTATCGGCGCTGACGCGGCAGATCAAATGGTACGGGAAGGTATCCAGATCACCGAATCCGCCGTCCGTCTGGCGGCATTGGGCGCAAAGAATCTGGCGGCCCTGCTGATTGCCCTGGCCGCCAGCCCCAAAAGCCGGGGAGCCACCACCGCACGGCGGCTGGTGAAAAGCGGCCAACAGTTGTTGCCTGTCCCCATTCCCTCAAAATACCGAAGAAAATTTTACCGTGAAGCAAGAGAATATGGCGTGCTGTACGCGCCTATCCATGGACGAGACACCATCTTAGTCCCCGCCAATCAAGCCGCCCTGATTAACCAGGTCAAAGAAAACATCGGTTGCCCGCCTGTGTCGCTGAACGGCGAACAACGGGCCGAACCGCTGCCCCGACACGGCCTGTTTGGCCGACGGATGGGAGCCATCCGCTCCAACCCCGCCGCCGAACGGCTGGAGGAAATGGGGGCGGAAAATCTGGCGGCGCTGGTGCTGGCGATGGCAACCGGCAGTAAAAAAGACCGGGCGGAGTTCAAAAAGCTGGCCGGGATTCTGACGAACAAGGAAGGGATTAAAACCTATACCCTGCCCCCCGAAAGCTATGCGGCTGTGCGGGAGCAGGCGGCTACCTTT
>CAKTTT010000062.1 GCA_934615635.1 uncultured Eubacteriales bacterium
GCAGGAGTTCCCTCCGCCGCTGCCGGCGTTTCTTATGTCCATTGAAATCGGCGGCAAGGGACGCTTTCACGGGACATACCCCTGCGGCAGGCCGGGGCGGCGGAAGGAGAATTCCCTGCCGCCAGCCTTGACCGCACCTGCCATACACTCTCGGCCATCCGAAAAAGGGCCCTTGTCCATTGGAATCCAAAATCCCGGGATGAAGCCCAGGCAATCTCCACAGCGGACCTTTCCGAGTCCTTCCCCTTCGGCCCTTGTCTAAATCTTTATCGATCGTTAATCGGACGTACGAAGGACGGATATGTCACCGGCTGGGATACCGGCGCAGGTGCTTCCTCTTTTTTACGCAGCCACGCGGGAATCGGATTCTCCTCCGGATTGGAGCAATGGACGACTTTCATCTCCACATCGAATTCCACTGCCAAAACCTCCTTTCGGCTTGTACTGTTTTCATTCTATGCGCTGCTTGAGCAAAGTGTTCCGCTCCCTTGCGCCGCTCCGGTCGGCCGATACAAGCGCGCCCGGCGGCATATGCCGCCTTCCTCCCTATAGCGGTGAAACAGGCGGCGGCCTTACCACCGACGGCTGAGCAGGAACGCCCTCTCCGTTGCATACAACGCTCCCTTTTGTTATAGCCGACACACGAAAGCCTTCAACCGATGAGGGAAAAGGGGCCGGCGATTGAGGAAGCAGAGGAAGTACCCTATGCTTTGAGAAGGGAAGCCCCTATGACACAGGGGGAGCCGGGCAAAAAAGGGGATATCCGTTCAGGCGGTCTCAAGATGGGAAGGCGGCCTCCATCCGGACATCGGTCTGCCGCCCCGGAGCGCCGACTACTTCGGCCACCCATCGGCCACTCATCGGCCGCCTATTTGGCCGCGTACGCCGTCGGGATCCCTTGCATGACGCGCGCTCCAAGCATGTATGCCCCATGAGCGACTGCCGGGAAGCATTGGGAACGCTTTTTCGCCGCTGCATCGACAACAAATGTCGCCCTTCGGTTCCCTCCCTACGGGAACATTCCTCGGGAAACGGTTCTCTTCGCCCTCACTGTGCTTCCGCCTGATCGCTTTCCCGTATGCCGCATACCTTCGAACCCCTTTATCAAAAGAATTGACTTTTCTTTTGCACGTTCTATGCTATAATGATAACATAGGGACACACGGTTTTCGGCAGGAAAAGGGGCGCTGACGTCGTTGTCTTCGTTCGCCTTGCCATCTCATAAATATCATACGGAAGGGGGCGTATCTCCTGAATATCCTGTATCTGCGCTACGCCCTGGAGGTGGAAAGGACCGGCTCCATCACCCAGGCGGCGGACAACCTCTACACCACGCAGCCTAACCTGAGCAAAGCGGTCAAAAAACTGGAAACCGATATGGGCATGTCGATTTTCAAGCGAACCTCCAAGGGATTGGCCCCTACCAAGCGGGGAGCGCAATTCCTGGAGCAGGCCCGCTCCATCCTGAATCAGCTGGACGAGCTGGAGGCCCTCTACCATCCTTCCGGCGCGGCACGGATCGTCTTCAGTGTTTCCATTCCCCGGGCCAGCTATATCGCCTATTCCTTCACCAAATTCGTCCACTCCCTAGGGGGCGGCGAGCTGGATATCGACTTCAAAGAGACCAACTCCCTGGAAACCATCGGCAGCGTGGCGGAGCATGAATACAAGCTGGGAATCATCCGTTATCCGCTGGATCAGGAGGAATATTTTCTGCGCCTACTGCATGAGAGGGATCTGCAGCACCATCTGCTTTGGGAGTATGAGCCGCTGCTCCTCTTTTCCCGGGAGCATCCGCTCACCCGGCAGGAAAGCATCTACGAGGCGGATCTCGCCTCCTCCACCCTGCTGGAGCACGGCGATCTTCTCACTCCCGCGGCCCGCACAGCCCCCAGAGAGGCCGCCTCTCCCGCCGCCCGTCGGATTTTCCTCTATGAGCGGGGCAGCCAGTTCGATCTGCTCCACTCCCTGCCCAACGCCTATATCTGGGTATCCCCCATTCCGGACGATATGCTGCATCGGCATCACCTGGTGCAGCGCCGCTGCCATCGGCCGCCTCACCCCACGCGGGACATGATCATTTATCCCAAAGGGTACGTCTTTACCGAGCTGGACAGGGCCTTTATCGCCAAGCTGACCGGCACCGTCCACGAGCTGAGCGAGAGAGAGTACGGCTGAAATGTCGGGAGCAGATGGATGCCATATTCTTCTTTCCCATCGCTCATATGGACCGGCAACCGATAAACAGATATAGCAACTTCAAGGGAATCAACTCCCTGGAAACCATTGGCAGCGTGGCGGAGTATGCATACAAACTGGGAATTCTCCGTTATCCGAGGGAACCGCTTTTGTTAACATACGTTATCTCACTCACCAAACCCTTTGCCGGAAACCTTCCGCCCCCGGCCCTCCGACACGGCCGCGTGGCATAGAAACCAACAAGCCCGCGACGACGGTTAAAGCCGTTGTCGCGGGCTTGTTGGTTTATCATATTATCAATTGTTAAAAGCGTCCTTCAGCTTGTCGAAGAATCCCTTTCTTTTCTGATAATTCCCGTCGCCGGTGGCCTCTTCAAAGCTCTTGAGGATCTTTTTCTGCTCCGACGTCAGGTTGCGCGGCACCTCCACCGTCACCTTGACGATTTCATCCCCTCGGCCGCGGCCGTTGATGTAAGGAATGCCCTTGCCCTTCAGCTTGAAGGTATCGCCGGGCTGGGTCCCCTCCCGGATAGAGTAGGGGACGTTGCCGTCCAGGGTGGGAACCGATACCTCCGCCCCCAACGCCACCTGGGCGAAGGTCAGCGGCAGTTCACACCAGATGTTGTAGCCGTCCCGCTCAAAGATGGGATGAGGCCGCACATTGACCTGGATCTGCAGATCCCCCGCCGGGCCGCCGTTGGCGCCGGAGTTGCCCTTGCCGTGTATGGTGATCACCTGGCCGTCGTCGATGCCCGCCGGAATATTGATCCCGATGGTCGCCGGACGGCGCACTTGGCCGCTGCCCTCGCAGGTTTTGCAGGGGGTGTCGATGATCTTGCCCTTTCCCCGGCAGCGGGAGCAGACCGTCTGGGTCTGCATGACGCCGAAGGGGGTGCGCTGCTGACGGCGCTCCTGCCCTGTGCCGTTACAAGTCGGGCAGGTCTTGGGGCTGGTCCCGGGAGCCGCACCGGAACCGTGGCAGGTTTCGCAGGCGCCGACCAGATGGATGCTCACCTGCTTCTGACAGCCCCGGGCCGCCTCCTCAAAGGAGATCACCACCGATGCGGAGGCGTCGCTGCCCCGCCGGGGGGCGTTGGGATTCTGCCGCCGGCCGCCCCCGCCGAAGAAGGAGCTGAAGATATCCCCCAAATCGATATCCATGTTGTCGAACCCGTAGCCCTGATAGCCGCCGGAACCGAAATTGGGATCCACGCCGGCGTGGCCGAACTGGTCGTACCGCGCCTTCTTTTGAGGATCGGACAGCACCTCATAGGCCTCGTTGACCTCCTTGAAGGCCGCCTCCGCCTGTTTGTCGCCCGGATTCAGATCCGGGTGATATTTTTTGGCCATTTGTCGGTAGGCCTTTTTAATCTCGTCGTCCGAGGCGCCCTTCTGGATGCCAAGGACCTCGTAATAATCGCGTTTGCTTTCCGCCATTATGCTTAACCATGCCTTTCCGGCTCCGAACCGCCTAAAAGGCGGGCGGAGGATGTAGCGCCGACAGGACAGCATGGTCAGCCGCCGGTTTCCCGGCGGCTGACCCGCTCTCTCCTGCGCTTAATGCACTTCGCCATTGTAATAGGTGCCGTCGCCGCCCTCCGGAGGAGGCGTGGCGCCGCCCTCGGCACCGGCGCCGCCGTCAGCCGGGGCGCTGGCCTGATAGATCTTGGAGGAAACCTCATAGAACTTCTTCATCAGCTCCTCCTGGGAAGCCTTGACAGCCTCCATATCCTCGCCCTTGAGCTTTTCCTTCAAATCCGCGATTTTGGCCTCGATGTCCGCCTTATCGGCGGCCTCCACCTTGTCGCCCAAGTCGCTCAGGGATTTCTCGCACTGGTACACCGCCTGATCCGCGCTGTTGCGAATCTCTACGGATTCCCGCTTCTTCTTGTCCTCGGCGGCGTACTGCTCCGCTTCCCTCACGGCGCGATCCACATCCTCCTTGGACATATTGGTATTGGAGGTAATGGTGATCTTCTGCTCCCGGCCGGTGCCCAGATCCTTGGCGCTGACATTGACAATGCCGTTGGCGTCGATATCGAAGGTAACCTCGATCTGCGGCACGCCGCGGGGGGCGGGGGCGATGCCGTCCAGATGGAACACGCCCAGCGTCTTGTTGTCCTTGGCGAATTCCCGCTCACCCTGGAGCACATGCACCTCCACGGAGGGCTGATTGTCCGCCGCGGTGGAGAAGATCTGGCTCTTCTTGGTGGGGATGGTGGTGTTGCGGTCGATGACCTTGGTCATTACGCCGCCCATGGTTTCCACGCCCAGGGAAAGGGGCGTGACGTCCAGCAGCAGCAGGCCCTTGACCTCGCCGCCCAGCACGCCGCCCTGCAGGGCGGCGCCCATGGCCACACATTCATCCGGGTTGATGCCCTTGAAGGGCTCCTTGCCGGTAAACTTCTGCACCGCCTCCTGCACCGCGGGGATCCGGGTAGAACCGCCCACCAGCAACACCTTGTCGATTTGAGAAGCGGACAGGCCGCTGTCGCTGAGAGCCTGCTTCATCGGCGCCAGGGAAGCCTCCACCAGGGAGGCGGTCAGCTCGTTGAACTTGGCCCGGGTCAGGGTCATATCCAGGTGCTTGGGGCCGGTGGCGTCGGCGGTGATGAAGGGCAGGTTGATGGTGCTGGTGGTGCTGCCGGACAGCTCGATCTTCGCTTTTTCGGCGGCCTCCCGCAGCCGCTGCAGAGCCATTTTATCCTGCGAGAGATCGATGCCCGTGTCCGCCTTGAAGCCCTGCACCAGCCAGTCCACGATCTTCTGGTCGAAATCGTCGCCGCCCAGCCGGTTGTTGCCGGCGGTTGCCAAAACCTCCTGCACGCCGTCTCCCATCTCGATGATGGACACGTCGAAGGTGCCGCCGCCCAGGTCGTAAACCATGATCTTCTGGTCGGTTTCCTTATCGATGCCGTAGGCTAGGGCCGCGGCGGTGGGTTCGTTGATGATCCGCTTGACCTCCATACCGGCGATCTTGCCCGCATCCTTGGTGGCCTGCCGCTGGGCATCGGTGAAATACGCGGGAACGGTGATGACCGCTTCCGTCACCTTGTCGCCCAGATAAGCCTCCGCATCCTGCTTGAGTTTGGTGAGGATCATGGCGGAAATTTCCTGAGGCGTGTAATCCTTGCCGTCGATGGTCACTTTATGGTTGGTGCCCATCTCCCGCTTGATGGAAGAGATCGTGCGGTCAGGGTTGGAAACCGCCTGCTGCTTGGCGACGCGGCCGACAATGCGCTCGCCGTCCTTCTTGAACGCCACCACGGACGGCGTCGTCCGGGCGCCCTCCGCGTTGGGGATCACCACCGGTTCGCCGCCCTCGATGACGGCGACGCAGGAGTTGGTGGTGCCAAGGTCGATACCAATAATCTTTGCCATAGTCTATTACCTCCACTTTCGTCTGTTACCCAATCCATCTGGATCTATCTGTCACTGCCGCCGTCGCCGGCATCAGTTGGCAACCTTTACCATGGCGGGCCGCAGTATGCGGTTCCCCACCTTATAGCCTTTCTGGAACACCTCGGTAACGGTGTCCGGCTCCACCCCGTCGGCGTCCTCCCGCATAACTGCGTGGTGCCACTCGGGATTGAAGGGAGCGCCGTCCGCCTCGATTTCCTCCAGGCCCAGCTTGTGCAGCGTTTCCTGGAACTGGCGGATGGTCATATCCACTCCCGTTTTATATTCCTCGCCGTCCGGCGCGGCCACCGCCCGCTCCAAATTGTCCACGGAGGTGAGCAGCTCCCGCAGCGTCTCCGCCTTGGTGAACTCTCCCAGTTGTTCCTTTTCCTGCTCCGTCCGGCGCTTGTAGTTGGCGTATTCCGCCAGCATCCGCTGATGCTGATCCTTGAGAGCCTCCAGCTCCCGCTTCACGCCGTCCAGTTCCTTTTCCAAGGCTTCCGCCCTTCCTATTTTGTCCGCTTTTTCGCTTTTTTCCTTTTTAGCCTTTTTTTCCGGTTTGGAAGCGGCTTCCTCCGCCTTTTTCGTCTCTTCCTCCGCCTGCCGGGGCGCTTCCTTCGTCTCAAGCTCCTCGTTTTCCGCCGGCTGTGTCGCTTTCTTTTCCTCCAAGGGTACGGCCTCCTTATTCATCATGATCCATATTGTCCAGCATCTCCGTCAGCAGACGGCCGACGGTTTTGGCGATATACTCCAGCCGCGGAATCGCCGCGGCGTAATCCATTCGCAGGGGACCGATGATACCGATGGAGCCGTCCGCCCCGTCCCCCAGCAGATAGCGGGTCACGATGATGCTGGAGCCGTCCAGCTCCGGGCGATGACTCTCATTCCCCAGCACCACCCGCAGGCCGCCGGGATGCGCCGCCAGCATATCCACCAGCAGCTCCCGCCGGGCCAGAAAATCCAGCAGCGACCGGGCCCGGTCTAGCTGATAATCGGGATGGCGCAGCAGGTTGAGCTGCCCGCTGAGCATAACGTCCGCCTCCGCCGCTTCGTGTACCAGCTCGTAGAACGCCGTCAGCGCGGGGGCGCAGGACAGGCCGTATTCCCCCAGGGAAACCAGCAGCCCTTGTACCTGAGGCAGCCCCACGCCGGTGAGCGGCAGGCCGACAAAGGCTTCGGACAGGGCGCCGCCCAGCTTCTGCAGCAGCTCCCCCTCCACCTCGAAATCAAAACGGCACATCCGGCTCCGCAGCACACCGGCGCTGGTCATCAGCAACAGCACGGCGGAGCGGGGCGATACCCGCATCACCTCAATCCGCCGAATGGCGGTGCCCTGCTGATCCGGCGTGGTGGTCACGGCGGCGCAGCCCGTGGAGGCCGCCAGCGCCTGGGACGCCTCCTCGATCAGCCGCTCAGGATCGCTGGCGGAACTTTTGAGCATATCGTCCAGCTCCCGCTGGGCATCCTCGCCAAGGCGGCGCCGCTTCATCAGCTTGTCAATGTATAGGCGGAAGGCCTGGGCCGTAGGGACCCGTCCCGCCGAAGTGTGGGGCTGCTCCAAATATCCCAGAGCCGACAGCTCGGCCATTTCATTTCGGATGGTAGCGGAAGATACGGCGTTGTCCAGCTTTTCCACCACGGTCTTGGAGCCCACCGGCTCGCCGCTGAGGATATAAGCCTCGATAATAGCGGCCAGCACCCTTTGCTTGCGTTCGCCTAACTCCATGCGTACCTTCCTTTCTTTCACAAATAAACACTATGCGTTTGCTAACATCTTTTTCGGTCTTCTGTCGATTTTAGCACTCTTTAGTCTAGAGTGCTAATCAACATTTATAATTTACCATTCCTATATCTTAATGTCAATAAGGTAATTGTGAATCTTTTGTAAAAACGCCGCATTTTATCCCTCTTTCCTACTTCTGGGGGATCCAAAAATATAATTTGTATATAATTTATAATATTAAATCACATAATATACATAGTGTACAGATTATACGGGAGCCGCCTTTAAACTTCGGCGTTTTGATTGTTGATAAATTTCCAAATCCTGTATATAATAAAACTGGTATAGAAGGATCGTCCAAGATCCTTCGCCATGGAAAGGAGCTAGATAACGATGGCAGGATTCAAGATTCATGGTTTTGATTTCAATAAGCTGATCGAATTCGCCTCTACTGCCAAGGGGGACGTTTTTCTGGAGACCCCGGACGGAGACGTACTCAACCTGAAAAGCCGGCTGACCCAGCTTCTGGCGCTGTCCAGCGCGATCGATTGGGGTACTGTGGGGGAAGCCACCGTGATCTGTAAGGATCCGGAGGACGAGACCCGCCTGTTCCGTCTCAATCTCTACGGAAACGCCGACGAAAAGTAACCCTTCTCCCAGCGCCAATATTGGTAAAAAAAGCGGAGCCCGGCTGGGCTCCGCTTTTTTCGATTTGACTGCGTAAGCCTTATTCCCCGGCAGAACCAGGGGAGATAAATCGCTTTAGCGACAGGCTTGCGGGAAGGAAGCTCGCTTTTTGCCATCGTGCTTTGCCTGTTTACGAGTAGCGGGGCGGGTGATGCGATCTATTGTTTAGTGACTTTTGAGGGGATAAGCCCGTTCTTGGCCCTACGCAAGCCACCACTTCAATGGCCGCCCTGATTTCAACGGCCCCTTTTCTCAAGAAAAGCCGCTCCCTGCATGGCAAACCCGGGCGCTTCGCAAACGAAGCGCCCGGGTTTTGTTGCCTCAAGGACCCCATCGGATCTCCCGCCTGTTTCCGCCTATTCCTCCGGCTGCGTGGGCCAGGCGGGCGCGGGTTCATACACGGTGGTGATCTCCACCTCCACGTTGGAATCCGGGGTCAGACTGTGCTTGGGCGCCTCCATGAAGAAGAAGTAATACGCCATATCGCAAGTCCCGGCACAAGGCACCTGCCGCTCGATCGCCAGGCGGGTTGGCGAGGCCGTAACGCGGTGGCGGATGGAGCCGGACGGCTCGGTCAACGGAAGGATTATCAGATCATGCTCCTCAAAAAACGCATCGCCATACCGCTTTTTCCAGTTTTCCGGATCCTCCGTATCCCAGTATCCGGTGATCTCGCCTTGCCATTTTGTCAGCAGGCTTTCCAGCTCCTCCCGGGAGGAGAGCCGCTGGGGTTGTTTTTCTATCGCCTCATCCTCCAGAAAATGCGTCCGCACCCGGCGCACCGTCACATCCCACGGCGGATTCACCTCTACGGTAAACGTCTCCACCTGCGGCGCCTCTCCCTTATCAAAGGGGAGAAATAGCTGCCAATAGGTGGTCGCGCACTCTATCTGGGTGGTATGGGCGTCCAGCGTCAGGGTACCCGCTCCCCCCTCCCAGGACACCACATAGGTTCCTTCCATCGGGAATTGCCAGGAGGAGGTATATTCCACCACCAGCAGATCCTGCCTCTGGAAAAACGCCTCGTCAAACACTTCCGAGACCCTTCCGTTAACAGGCAAAAAGCTGGATAATCCGGACAGATCCTCCTCCACGGTCCAGTCCGCCGCGGGCCAGCCCTTTTCCGCCCCCTGGCTGTCCACCCGGCGCAGGTGCGCCTGCAGGGCCTCGCTGTCGGTGACCGCCGTGGCGCGGCAGCTCCCGTCCGGCAGATAGCCGGCGGATATCCGTCGGTACCACAGATTCATTTCCCTCTTGCCATGCCCGGAATTGTTTGCCTCTGACGGGGCGGAGGAAACGGATCCGCTCCCTTCCGAGCCGCTCACGCTCAACAGCCGGCCGCCGAAAATCGATCCGCCGATCACCGTGGCCGCCAGCAGCGTCACCCCGGCCGCCGCGCAGCGGCTCACCCAAGGCCGTCGGGGCTTGACGGCCGCCGGGGCCTGATATTGATAACCTCCCGGACAAGCCGCCGTTCCCTGCCGCTTGCCCCGCGGATGCCGCCGCCGGTATTTCTCCCAAACATAGGCGTAAAATTCCTCATCGCTGCGCATTGTTTTCACCCTTTCCATCGCCGGTTTTCACCGGCTTCCAGGCGCATCCGCCAGCCGCCCGCGAAGCTGCTGCCGCCCCCGGCGGCAGTAATCCCGGATTTGCCGGACGGATTTTTCCATCACTCTCTCGCCGCCTCCTCATAGGACAGCCCTTCCACCGCGGTGAGGAACACCGCCATGCGGTATTCCTCCTTAAGGCCGTTCCAGGCCTCCTCCACCTCCCGGCGGCGCTCCGCCGCCAGCAGTCGGCTTTCCGGCTCCTCCGGCAGTGGTAGAACGGGAGGGATCTCCGGACGGCGGCTGTTTTTTCGCAGATAATCCACCGTCCTGTGATGGGCGACGGCAAACAGATAAGTTTTCAGGCTGCTTTGGAAGCGGTAACGACCTGGATGCTCCAACAGCTCCACAAACACATCCGCCGCCAGATCCTCCGCCTCATCGCTCCCTTTCATCATCCGCGCAATGAAGGCCGTAACCGGGGCGCGGTAATCCCGGACGATGCGTGAGAACGCCTCCCCATCCCCTTTCAGATAAAGCCGGTAATCCTCCTCCGTCCGCCGGTAATCCATCCGCTCCCCTCCCCGCATGGAATGCATTCCATCCCTTAGTCGGCTGAAACCCGCAAAAGTCGCACCGATGAGTATCAACTATTTTTTGGCGGCGGCCGATCAAAAACCCGCTTCCCTTTCTGTCCCCTCCCACCACAGCAGGGAAAGCGCCCGGTCGATATCCGCCACCCTTCCGCAGCTGCCCGGCTCGTACCATTGGCTCCCCTGTTCCGGGATATCGTAGCTGGTTTTCTGGAGGATGTCCCGGCACTCTCCGGCGGTCAGCGCCGGGCGGAGGGCTTTCATCATGGCGACAAATCCCTCCCATAAGGGCCCATTGCCCGCCATTTTTGGTATCGCTGTTCTGCAATACCCTCATTTGTGCAATTGCCTTTTGATACGACCCCCCCATGCGTTTTCTTGGCGCTTCTCTATCCCTTCTTGTTAGCGCAGAGTCTCCTTCCTTTTGCTAATGCTTCTATTCCCCCCAGTTTAACGGGGGATTCATCCTGCCTCTTTCGCAGGATAAAAACGGCGCCGCGAACTCACGCGGCGCCGTTCCCTTATTCCTCTTCGGTTTTATAAGCTTCGATGACCTTCTGCGCCACGTTCACCGGCGCTTCCTCATACCGCTCGAAGGTCTGCCGGAAGTATCCCCGACCCTGGGTCAGGGAGCGGAGCATGGTGGCGTAATCCCCTGTCTCGGCCATAGGCACCTCCGCCTCGATGCAGGTCAGGCCGTCCTCCTCCGAGGGATTCATCCCCAGCACCCGGCCCCGGCGCTTGTTGATATCCCCCATGATATCGCCGGTATAATCGCCCGGCACATACACCTTCAGATTCACATAGGGCTCCAGCAGCACCGGCCCCGCCTGGGGGATTCCCGCCTTATACGCCAGATTCGCGGCGGTTTTAAAGGCCATTTCAGAGGAATCCACCGGATGATAGGAGCCGTCCACCAGCGTCGCCTTCACCCCAACCATGGGGAACCCGGCCAGAACGCCCCGGCGGGCGCTGTCCCGCAATCCCTTTTCCACCGCGGGGAAATAGTTCTTGGGCACCGCGCCGCCGAAAACCGTCTCCTCAAACACCAGCTCCTCGCTGTCGCAGGGCTCGAACTCCACCCAGATATCGCCGAACTGCCCGCGCCCCCCCGACTGCTTCTTAAGCCGGCCCTGGACCTTGACCTTCTTGCGTATCGTCACCCGATAGGGCACTCGGGGTGCCT
>CAKTTT010000063.1 GCA_934615635.1 uncultured Eubacteriales bacterium
AACCGGGGGATACGGGTGCCGTCCTCCCCGTTTTCCCGGCCGGTGCAGCGGTAAACGTCCCCCACCCGGTAGCGCATAAAGGCGCCGCCCTTGAGAACGGAGATCACCAGCTCGTATTTTTCGCCGGGGATCACCTCGTCCATCAGATAGGTCCGGGGCTGATAGGAGGGATCGTCGATGCTCTTCTCCATCTCCGCCTCCGGAATGAATTCATAAAAGCAGGCGTCGGGGAAAAAGTACATACCGTTGCGGGTCCAGGTTTCGGTACCGATACAAGAGGGCTCGGTACCCGCGAAAAGCTCCATGGGGCGCACGCCCCACAGCTCCTCTAGCTGATCCTTGTAACAGCGGCTGTCCGTACCCGCGCACATAAAGCCCTTGAGCTTAAAAAGATCCTTGGGCAGGAGGTCGCGTCCCTCCTGCTTGCAGCGGGATTTGGCCCGCAGCAGGCGGTATATCATATGGGGAGAGCAGCGGGACAGCGTCTTCAGCGAGGAGCCGCTGGAGCCGCCCTTGCTCATGGACGACAGGGTGGTGCTGACGTAATAAGCCACGCTGCCGACGCCGAAAAAGAACTCGATGTCCTGTTCCAGCCCCATTTTGAAGCCCTTTTTGTTTCGCTCGCTGAAGGACATCTTCACCGCTTCCTCCACCGGCGGCAGGAAGCCCATGCCGATTTCATCCCGCAGTGCCAGGGGGAACAGCCCGGTGGCATAGGGAAGCGGCGCAAGGGCATACAGGATTTTATCCGTCGCTTTCACGTTGAACTGGCCCCGTTTATGGCTGGTGGAGAGGAGGAGACAGGCCAGGATATTGTTGCGGTAGGTCTCCAGCATGGCCTGGGTGTAAGGCGCCACCTTGATGGGATGGCGGCCGCCCTCCCAAGTGGTCTGGATCCAGATGATGGGGGTATCCGGGAGCATATCCCCCTGCTTGAGCAGCAGGATATCGGCGTAATCCTCATAGGTGGTCAAGGGAACGGTGCGGCGGAATTCCTCGATGGTGGCGGGCTTGTTCCCGCCCAGAATCTTTTCTCCCAGGGCGCACCGGCTCCATAGCGAGATCTGCTCCTCCATCAGCCGGTTCTGGATACGCATATAACCCTCCATATCCAGATCGAGAAAGCCGCAATATTCCGCCCAAAGCGCGGCATACTGTTTTTTCTTCAACTTCTCTTCGAACTTCATTCCGCCTCGCCCCCTTTCTTCAAGGTGTGGAAGCACCGCCGCCAGCTTGCCGCCGTGGGCAGCAGAAAAGGTGTTTCCTGTCGGTATTCCCGATAATCCGGGAACAGACGCACAAAGGTCCACCGGTCCTGAAACAGAGCGTAGGCCACGTCCAGCACCGTGTAGACCAGAAAAGCCGCAAAAAGCTCCGGCGACCCCGCCGCCAGCCACAGACTGAAATAAAACAAGGAGAGCCACAGCACGCCGGGATGCCGGCAGAGGGCATAGACGCCTGTCCGGCACAGGGGAGCGGGGCCGGAGCCCGGCGCGTAGGTGGCGGAAAAAGGCAGGGCGAAGAACAGGGTATACAGCAGCAGCGCCAGAAAAAACAGGGACAGAATCCCTCCCGCGACGGCGGCCACAGGGCGGGCGGCCAGTCGGGGCAGGCTGCTGATAACGGGTGCGGCCGTGGCGGCCAGCAGAAGCGCGCAGCCCGCCGCAAAGCCCAAGCGGAGGGGGCGCAGCCGGCCGGTGGCATCCGCCACGTCATAGAGAAAGAACAAGGCAAAGCCTCCGCAGCCCAACAGCAACCAGATCACCGATGCTTGTCCTCCCCTATCGCGGCATAAAACCAGCCTGGTATGATCCCTCTGGGATCCCGGATAACGTGCTAAAAAACGCTTTATCGGTGCCTATTCCTACAAAGAGGCACTTTAAAAGTATAGTATATTTCTCCAAAATTCACAAGAGCGGATGCGTTAAACAGAAAATTAACATCAATATTTATAGAATAATCCAAACAAACCCCGGAAAAAAGGGGGGCGGTTTGTCGAATAAAGACCGCTTCAGTCACAGATTGAAGAAAAGAAAATCATAAAGAGACAATACAGCGAATTTACGACCGGAAACCGAGGTCAAAAAGGCTGGATTTGTGCGTTTTATTCACGCAAAAAAGAGGAAATAACAAGAAGCGCCGGACCCCCCGGCGCTTTTTCGAGTCAGCGTGTATGCTGTATGTAAACGAGGCATCAATCCCAGGTGAGTTTGACTTCATCGCTGCTGTCCTCCATCGCTTCGTCGATCAAGCGGATCATCTCCAACGTGCTGCGGAAGGACTGCCGTTTGTCCTGATCCACCCATTGAATCGTCCCCTGCCAGGTGGCGTTGCGGCGAAACTGCACGTGGATGATGAAGGTCGCTTGCTCATCCTTCGTCTTGTCGCTCATGGTTTCCCTCTCCTTTATCCCTTTTCGACTTTTCTTTGGTTCGCGCCTTGCAAAATGACGATAATCCTCGAAACGGCCGGGAAAGGATAAGGCGTCAAACAGATTCTCCATCGCCGTCAGCAGCTCTAAACCGTCGGAAAAAGGTACGGCCTTGTCAAAATGGGCGTTATAGACCCATCCGGTGATGACACGGTTGTCATACGAGGTGACTTTCACCGTGGCTTTGGTGGACATAGCGGTCACAAATGGGGCAGTATTGTCCGGCATGAATAGGGGCACCCCCAGTCTTATGATTCTACTATACCGCTTCCCGGTCACAAAGCAGTCACAAAATGTGACCGGAACCTTAATCCGACAACTTTTTCACCATCACATCGGGGTTAGCACTGTAGGCCAGGGCGAATTCCCTCGAAATCCGCCCGGCCTTATAAAGACGGAGAACGTCCATGTCCATCGTCTGCATCCCCTGATCCCCGCCGGCATATAAGACGTTGTCCATCTGATACACCTTGGATTCCCGGATCATGGTGCGGATGGCGGGGGTGGCCACCATGATTTCAAAGGCGGGCGCCAGCTTGCCGTCCACCGTGGGGATAAGCTGCTGAGAAACCACCGCCTGCAGCACCATGGAAAGCTGCACCCGGATCTGCTGCTGCTGGGCGGGTGGAAAAACGTCGATGATCCGGTCGATGGTCTTGGCGGCCCCCACCGTGTGCAGGGTGGAGAGGACAAGCTGACCGGTTTCGGCGGCGGTGATGACGGTGCGGATGGTTTCAAAATCCCGCATTTCGCCCAGCAGGATCACGTCCGGGGCCTGGCGAAGCGCGGCCCGCAGAGCGGTGTCATAACCGCCGGTGTCGTGGGAAATCTCCCGCTGGCTGACGATGCAGCGGTGATGGGTGTGCAGATATTCGATGGGATCCTCCAGCGTGATGACGTGGCCGCTGCGGGTGTGATTTATGCGGTTGATCATACAGGCCAGGGTGGTGGATTTGCCGCTTCCGGCCGGGCCGGTCACCAGCACCAGCCCTTTTTGGCGGTCGCAGAGTTGCAGCACCGCCGGAGGGATGTGCAGCTCCTCGGCATCGGGCAGGGAAAAGGCGACCGCCCGCAGCACGGCGGAAAGGGAGCCGCGCTGCTTGTAGGCGCTGCACCGGAACCGGCCCAGGCCGCTGACCGAAAAGGAAAAATCGTCGTCTCCCGCATCCAGCAGGGTGGAAAGATCGCGCTGGTGATCCAGGGCGTAAATCTGCCTGATCAGATTTTCCGTGTCGTCCGGCGACAGCCGCTCCTCCGCCGCGTGCTCCACCCGGCCGTTGATTTTATAGCAGAGAGGTCCGCCGGATACGATCAATATGTCCGACGCGCCGGCCCGCATGGCGTCGGCGAGTATTTTCAGCACCTGCATCTCCATAGACAAGACTGCTCCTTCCGTTCCTGTTGTGCCGGCGGCTTAAAAGCCGGGCCACACGTTGATGCCCTCGTCCCCCAAATCCTCTCCTGCGGTGGAGAACAGGCGGCGGGATATCACCCGGTAGCGGTCGGGGCTTTCCAGCGGCAGCAGCTCCAGCTTGGTCTGAATCTCCCGCTGTTCCCCGGCGGAAACCGTCAGAAGGATACTGTCGCCTTGCATGGAGGCCCCTTCTATCCCTGCGACGGCCTCCGCCACCCTGTCCAGATAGCGGTCCCAGGCATCTTCGCCGGAAGCCGTTTCTTTCCGGGCCGCGGCCAGCGCGTTGTCCACGGCGCCCAGCAGCGCGTCGGTTCCAGCATCGGCGGCATAGTATTCTTCCGCGGCTTGTACCGCCCGCCGGGTCAGACGCAGATCCGCCCTGGCGGACACCAGAGACAGCACGCCGAAGGCGGTCAGGCAGAGAACCACAAAGATCATGAGCACCGAGGAGGCGCCCATGGAGCCGAATCGTTTTTGTGTCATAAGACCGCCTCCCCGGGGCTGTACCGGCAGAGGGGCAGCCGGCAGAGGGGATCCGACCGCTGGTTTTCAAACACGCGGATCTCTCCGGATTCCAGCCGGCCGGCTGGCGTCCGCTCCCCTTTCCATATGACCTCCATGCGCAAGCCGCTTTCCAGACGGCTGTACAGGACGCTCCCGTCCTCCTGCTCGGCGGCGTTCCAGCCGTCGGCGGCATCAAAAAAGGACACGCCCTGGGCGCGGAAAAGCTCGGCGGTGTTTTCCGCCAGCTCCAGCGCGTCGCTGTGCAGGGTGCTTTGCCGCTCCTGCTGATGGGCGGCGACAAACAGGCGCAGGGTCACCACCGTGGAGAGAGAAAAAAAGAGGATGACCAGGGTCAATTCCATCAGGAACACGGCGGAACCGCTTTTTTTCATCGCCCTCACCCTTGTTCTCATCCTTTCTTCATGATCTCAGCGGCCCATGTGCGGCTCTCCTATAGCCCATCCGCGGCGTTCAGGCCAGGCGGCGCTGGATGTGCAGGGTATGGTCGCGGCCGTCGGCGCCGCGGGAAGTGACGGTCAGCAGCCCCCCCGGAGACTCTTCCATGGTAAAGGCCTGGAGGGGGGTCAGTTCTTCTCCGTTGGCCGGAAGGAAGGCGTCCTCTTCCCGCTGAAACAGCTCCCGGAGCAGGCCGTCGTAGAAATAAATCAGGGTTTCATAGGTTTGCTCTCCCGCCTGCTCGGGCAGGACCAGCACGGGTACGCCCTCCCGGGTTTCCAGCCGGGCCTCCTCCGCCGACCGGATTTTGTTGGCCACGTAGGAGAGGGAAGCGCGCGTATCGCTGCGGGCTTCTGTCTGCCGGACAATGCTGCGATAGACCTGGGCGCCGATGAGCACCAGCAGGAGGGAGAGCAGCGCGAACAGACCGTAAAGCAGCAGCGCGAACACCATGTCCACCGAATGTTTTCCTTTTATTTTCATCCGTTGTCACGCCCCCTCTTCATCCGGCGCGCCGCCCCGGGGCACCACCAGGACGGAGGGGCGGATATTGCTGCCGATGGTTTGATAATCGACGACATAGGCCTCGTGATCGATGATCAGGCCGTAATGCTTCTCAAGATAGGCGATGTCCGGGGGATAGGCCCCCTCGATGGCGTAGCAGTTGACCAGGGATTTTTGGATTGCCCGCTCCACCGCAGCCTTTTGCTCCTGCTCCGAGGTACGGGACAGGAGACCAAGACCGTAAAAAAGCAGGGCTGCCGCCGCCAGGATAACAAGCAGCGGTAAAAAGCGACGGACCGCCGCGCCGCGTTTGACAGGATACAGATGCATGGACGAGCCGCCTCCTTTCATGTCATGCGCCGAATGGGATCAGCCGATAGCCGAGAGGATGCTGATGAGCGGGAGCATCACCGACAGGAGAATGCCGCCGATGATGACGGACAGCAGGACGACAAGCGTGGGCTCGATCACCGCCACCAGGGTGGAGAGGCTGTCGTCGATCTCCTCCTCATAGCGGACGGCCATCTGTCGCATCACGTCGTCCAGACGTCCCGCCCGCTCGCCGGTTTGAATCAACCGGGCGTAAAGGCCGGAAAATAGATCAAGCTGCAGCAGCGCCTCGGAAAAGGAGAGGCCCTGGGCCACCTTTTCCCGGCACTGCACGATTTTTTCTTTTACCATGGCGTCCGCCGTCACATCCTCCGCCAGCTCCAGGGCCTCGTCCAGATTATAGCCGCTGGAAAGCATCATGGCCATGACGGAGGCGAAGCGTCCGGAGGCCACGCGGCGGTACAGCCCCCGCAGAAAGGGGAATTTGGCGCTCAGACGGATCAGTTTTTCCCGGCCGCCGGGGATCAGGGAGAAGACGATCAGCGCCACCAGCACCGCCAGCAGGGCTGCCACCACGATCAGGGCGCACCTGCCGATGACGTTCCCCACGTGCAGCATCCCCGCGCCGGCGCCGGAGATCTCCGCGCCCAGTCCCTCCAGCACCTGGGAAAACACGGGCAGCACGGAGGCCACCAGCACCGCGATGACCGCCGCCATCAGCACCACCAGGATCAGGGGATAGAGCACCGCGCTGCGCACCGCGCCCCGCAGCTTATCCTCCCGCTCGTAATAGCGGCTCAGGGCCTCCAGAACCTCTTCCAGCTTGCCCACCCGCTCGCCTATGCGGATCATCTGCACCATATAGGAGGGGAACGCCTCCGCCTCCCGCACCCCCTCGTAAAGGGAGCCGGTTTCCTCCACCTTCTCCGCTATCCGCCGCAGGAGGTCCTTTCCCTGAGGAGTGCCCTCGTCGGTCAGGGTTTTCAGCCCCTCTCCCAGCGGTACGCCGGCCTTGAGCAGCAGCGAGGCCTGGGTGCAGAAAACAGCCGTTTCCTTGGCGGGGATCCGACCGGCCGCGCGTGTTTTCGCCTGTTTCATACTTCTCCCCCTCATACGGATTTCATGCATCCTGTCCGGTCGGACCAGGAATGGCCGACCGAGAATTGTTCTGGTGGAATTGGGTCAATAAACGCGCAGTTGCGTGTACTTGCTGCCGTTTCCGATGTAATCCTCGATATTCTGGCCTTCGGCCGCGCCGAAGGTGGCATCCATCAGTTTCCAGGAACCGCCGCTGAAATAAATTTTGAAGGCGATCCAGCCTTTTTCCCTGGTGTAAACAAGATTCCATGCGTGGCTCAGGTTGTTGGGAGAGACGTTGCCGGTCACTAGCTTGACGGGAATGTTCTGCGCCCGCAGCATGGCGGCCATCAGGGCGGCGTAATCGAAGCAGATGCCCTTGCCGCTTTTCAGCGTGTCGTCCACATCGGGAAGATAGCCGTTGAGCTTGCCGGCCTTGGCGTCGTCGGCTTTATCATAATCGTAGGCGATGCTTTGGGTGATATAGGTATAAATCGCCTCGATTTTTTTCAAATCCGTGTTGGCGCCCACACACAGGTCGTAGGATTTCTTCACCGCTTTGGAGGAGGCGGAGAAATTCACATACTGGTTGGGATATAGGAAAGGAGAGAACTCGCTGGAGAGCTTCACGTTCAGGGTCGCGGCGAACAACTGACGGTAACGGGTGCCGGACACGTTTTCCATCACCCGGATCTGATAGTCGCCGCTGCCGCCCGGGAGGTTAAACACCTCATACCGGCCGTCCTTATTGAGATCGTAATTATAGGTTTGGCCGCTGAACTTGATCTGCAGCTTGAGCCTGGGGGCGGAGCTGATACATTTCACCATAACGTAGCCCTCGGAGGCGTTGCTGGCGTCTATGGTCGCCCCGTTGCCCTCGTACACCACCTTACCGGAGGCCACGGGCGTCTTGACCGTGATGGTCCCCTGGTAACCGGGCTTTGTAGGAGGGGTGGTTGGCTTAGGAGCCGGTTTAGAGGCGGCGGAGGAGGTCGGTTTGGAATTGACGGGCGGCGGTGCGGAGGAAGAAGTCTGGGAGGAGGCGGTATGGGACGACGATGCGGAAGATTGAACGGAGGAGGCGCATCCGGAGGCGGAGGTATGACCGCTGCTGGTTTGACTGCCGGAACTATCCGGCCGGGTAGCCGACTCCGACGAGGTTTCGGATTCATGAGAGGTTCCGCTGCTGGAGGTGGCGTTATGCGGACAGGAGGAATCGCCGCCGGAGGAGCTGCCGGCGGGAGAGGAGCCGTTTTGAGAGGTGGAGGAGGCGGTGCCGGGCCGGGAGGGGAGAGCGGCGGAAGTAGCCGTGTCCGAACCGGGCTGGCCGGGATCGCCGGAGCAGGCGGTAAACAGGCAGAGCGCCGCCAGAAGCAGGCTCAATAAGCCGGAAAACCTTTTGCTCATACACTCCCTCCTTACCGGACAGTCGTCGCCGGAAAATGCCGTGGTTAGTTGGTCACGGGATCCACCGCTTCCAGGCGGTACTGGATCCGGACCGATTCCATGGGGTACTGGCTGCTGAACAGATTGAGCAGCCGGTCCAGCACCATGCAGCCGTTGCTGCGGGTGGCCTGGGGCAGCATCAGCACAAGCTGGGTGGAGCTGTACATCGCCACCGTGTCGCCGCGGCGCAGATGCTCCACCACCAGGGTCTGCAGCTTGCCCATCACCCGTTTGATGGTTTCCACATCGGGGACCTCGCCCCGGGAATCGGTGACGGTGATGAGGCCGATGTGAATGGGCATACCGCTGCGGGCCATCACCCGGGCATTGACGCGGTAAATATTCTTAAAAATGGCGTAATCGCAGAAATAAGCGCCCGGCAGCCGGCTGACCTCGCCCAGATCCTCCTTGATGGCCGCCAGATCCATTTCCACATTATGCATGCTTTTGATGATTTCCTTGTATAGCTCGGTGGTTTCCGGCGACAGGGTGACGCCGAACTCATCGTAAAACTGCTTGGAAATACGCTGATAATGCTCCACCGCCATCTTATGCCGGCCGTCCCGCGCATAGGCGGTCAGCAGCAGTCGGTGGATCTCCTCCTCAAAAGGGTTGAAAACAATGGAAACCTCGCAGACACGGATGGCCTCGGCGTATTTGCCCGAGGCGATCAGCGTTTCCGCCAGCATACGGACGCACTGGTTGTAGCGGCTGGCGTAGTAGGCGCTTTTGGAGACCACCCAGGAATAGTGGGAAAGGCCGGGAAGAAATTCGCCGGTATATTGTTCAAAGGCCCTCCGGGCAAACTCCAGCTTTTCGTCCGGATCCGCCGCCGTCTTGGATTTCTGCCAATAGGCGTCAAACAATTCGGCGTCCACCCGGCAGGGGATGCTCATATTCCAGGTATAACAGTTGTGCTCAAAGGAAATAAACTCCACGTCGTCCTCACCGCAGAGAGTTTTCAGAGCCATACGGGCCCGATACACCAGATTTTTCAAAATATGGAAGGGGTTGTCATACTCCTCCTCCGGCCACAGCTCCTCCATCATGCGGTCCAGAGGGATCTCTTTTCCGCGGTTGGCCAGAAGATATTCCACCAGCGCCCATACCTTTTTGCTGCGGCCGATGTTTCCGGCCAGTTCCCTGTCGCCATAGCGGATGGAAAATTCGCCGAACATGCGGATAGCCAGCGTTTGGGGCGTTTTCTGATTACCGTCTTCCACTTCACCATCTCCAATCCGGACCTAATCGCCCTCATTATACTGTAGTTCCATGCAGGTTGCAATCTTTTCAAAGGGATTTCTTGATTTTTCCTCGGTAAATCTTTGTCTCGCATATATTAAGGTCAAAAAATGGTAACGGCTCAAAAAACTTTTTTAAAATTCTTTTGCGAAATAGGATTTTGTGACCGGCGCGTGACCAGGGGAGAGTAAAATACAACCATAACATGACACACAGGCGTGGCTGCGGACCGGATCCGCAGTTGTGAAAATAAGGAGAGAGACGTGATGGACAGAATGTACAAGAAGATAGGCCGCCGCCTTCTTTCCCTGGTTCTCGTGACCTCCATGCTGCTGACGGGCTCTTATCTGGGCTCGATGGCGGATGAGAACAGCACGACGGAACTGGAGGTTGCCTGGTCCCGTTCCCGGGAGCCGGCCACGGTTACCGCCAACGCGACCAAGTGGTCCAATGCGGGCAGCGAGTTGGGAACCGTCCAGATCAATAACAAGAATTATTCTTATAAGAGTTACGACAGCGATTATTGGATCCTGAAGAGGAACAGCAACTACTATTTCTCCAAGAAATCCCAGGGCAGCACCAAACCCACCGGGAATCTGATATCCTCCTATGAGGTGACGAGCACCATCGCCACGGATGTGCCTCAGGCCGGCTGGAACTGGTCGGTAGCCGGCGCCATCGAGACGCCGGTCACGGATAAGGAGCAGGTGTGGGATTCCGGCACCGATTATCAGTACTACGACGGGTATGCCTCGCAGGGCACGGACTTCAAAGCGGCGACCTGGAAACTCCAGACGGAGGGGGCCAGCGGCGAGAAGGGCACCGCGGATCTGCGGCGGTTCACCGGCAGCTTCACCCTGCCGGCGGACTTCGATCCCGCCGACACCATCCTCTACCGTTCGGTGAATCAGAGCAGCTACAGCAAGATCAATAACGGCAATATCATTCCCATCAACGACGATATCTTCATCTTCTGCTATCCCAAGGACAAGGCGGAGCTGATCAACGACGATCCCGATTCGGATTACTATTTCCTGAACTACCTGGTTTTCTGGTCGGGCACGGCGGCGCAGTATGAGGGCAAGACCTTCCACGGGATCGCCTCCAACGAAGCGAAATGGGATCAGGGCAACGACAAGCTGGAGCTGACGGACGGCTGGTATGTCAAGGCTGACCCGGACAACATCGGCACCGCCATTTTCCAGAACGGCGAGGTGCCTGCGGCTGGCGACGAATATGTCATCGACATCTTCACCGATGACTATGCGGGCGGCGGCGGTATGGATATGCCCCAGATCCTTGTCAGCCGCTCCAACAACCTGCGGGTAGTGGCGGAGGACGACTCCTATATAGCCTCCAAGCTGGCCCCCGCTCAACTGGACATCCTGAAAAACGACAAGGTGTACCGCCGGGATCAGGCGGTTTCCTCCCAGGGACTCGCCGCCACGGATTTCACCGGCTACGGCAGCACTACGCTGACGCCTGCGGGCGGCGGCTATACCGTGAAGGTGGGCGGCGTCGCGGCCGGAACGCTGACGGTGGGAGCGGACGGTACGGGAAGCTTCGCCCCGGCGGACGGCTTTACCGGTGAGGTTCAGTTCCAATACACCGCCTGGATCAGCGATAACGGCGCCATAAGAGAGGACGACGCGGTGGTCACCATCAAGGTAAACCCGGAAAGCGTCAGCGATCTGGTGGATATGAGCAAAACGGCCCATGTGATCGACTGGTTCAACCGGACCTACGACATCACCCTGACGGCGGAGGCCAAGACCAGTTCCAGCACCGTCGACGCCGCGGCGCGGGACATCGTGCTGGTGCTGGACAGCTCCGGCAGCATGGCCTGGGGAGGGACGGAATACTATCATCCCTCCAACAAGACGCTGGGCACCTTCCGAAACGTGAAGGATTCCCTG